>JAEULC010000123.1 GCA_016792605.1 Rhodospirillales bacterium | reverse complement strand
CGCGGGCCTGGCCGCCGCGCTGGCGCCGAGCGCGCCGGCGCTGATCGCGGCGCGGCTGTTCCAGGCGCTCGGCGGCTGCGCCGGGCTGGTGCTGGGCCGCGCCATCGTGCGCGACCTGGCGGCGCCCGGCGAGGCCGCGCGGCGCCTGGCGCTGATGAATCTGCTGGTCACGGCGGGTCCCAGCGTGGCGCCGCTGGTCGGCAGCCTCCTGGCGTCCGCGCTGGGCTGGCGCGCGATCTTCTACGCGCTCTGCACGCTCGGCGTGATCAATTTCCTGCTCGCGCTGCGTCTATTGCCCGAGACCAACCGGACCGCCACGGCGATCGACGCGCGCACGCTGATGCGCCACTACCGCCAGCTGGCCCTGTCGCCCACCTTCCTCGGATTCGCCATCGGCGGGGGCTGCGCGACCACGTCGATGTACGCCTTCGTCGCCTCGGCGCCGTTCGTCTTCACGGGCCAGCTCAACCGCCCGCCGCACGAGGCCGGCGTCTACCTCGCGCTGATGGTCTCGGGCGTGTGGCTGGGCAGCGGGCTTGCCAGCCGGCTTGTCGCGCGCGTGGCGCTGACGCCGCTGCTCGTCGGCGCGAACCTGCTGAGCGTGGGAGCGGCCTTCGTCTTCCTGGGCGCGGTGCTGACCCAGACGCTCAGCGTGCCGCTGGTCGTCTGCGCGATGTTCGTGCTGACGCTGGGCACCGGCATCGCGGCGCCGGCGGCGCTGACCCAGTCGATCAGCGTCAACCCCCAGGTGATCGGCTCGGCCGCCGGCCTCTACGGTTTCATCCAGATGACGGTCGGGGCGCTCTGCACCGCGTTTGCCGGCATGGGCAAGGACCCCGCCCTGTCGGCCGCGATCGTGCTGTCCGTGGCCGGAATCGTCTCCCAGCTCGGATTCTGGATCGCGACAAGGCAGCGTTAGCCGTCAACGTCAAAGTGTTGGACGCTAGGCTTTACCGGGCCTGCCGGCAGCCCCATATTCAGCCCATGGCCATTCTGAAAATCGCGAAAATGGGCAACCCGGTCCTGCGCCACCGCGCCGACGAGGTGCCCGACCCGACCGCGCCGGAGGTCCGGCGCCTGGTCGAGGACATGCTGGAGACGATGCACGACGCGCCCGGCACCGGGCTGGCCGCGCCGCAGGTCCATGTGCCGCTGCGCGTGGTGATCTTCGAGGTCGCGGAGGGCCGCGCGCAACGCGAGGGCGGCGAGGCCGTTCCCTTGACCGTGATGGTGAACCCGGTGATCGAGCCGCTGGACGACGCCACCAGCCTGGGCTGGGAGGGCTGCCTCAGCGTGCCCGGGCTTGCCGGCATGGTGCCGCGGCACGATCATATCCGCTACCGCTTCCAGACGCTTGACGGCGATTGGGTGGAGCGCGAAGCGAAGGGCTTCCACGCCCGCGTGGTGCAGCACGAATGCGACCACCTGGACGGGATGCTGTATCCGCAGCGCATGGACGATCTGTCGCTGCTGGTCTTCACCGAGGAACTGAAGCACGGCGCGCCGCAGCCTAGGAATGCGGCCGTGAAAGAGGAGGCCGCGTCATGAGCGCGCACGACGGTCAGGATATCCGCGACACGATCCTGGAAAAGGCCCTGCCGCACGTTCCCTTCGACGGCTGGACGATCACCGCGCTGGCAGCCGGCGCGCGCGACGCCGGGCTGGACGCGGCGCGGGCCGAGCTCGCCTTTCCCGGCGGGCCGATCGAGGCCGTCACGCTGTTCAGCCAGGGCCTCGACCGCCGGATGATGGCGGCGCTGGACGCGGACGCGCTGAAGGCGATGAAGATCCGCCAGCGCATCGCGACCGCGGTGATGGCGCGGCTCGACCTCGCCCTGCCGCATCGCGAGGCGGTGCGCCGCTCGCTGTCGGTCCTGGCCCTGCCGCACAACGCGCCGGTCGCGGCGCAGCTTCTCTACCGCACGGTCGACGCAATGTGGCACGCGGCCGGCGACACGGCGACCGACTACAACTTCTACACCAAGCGCGGCTTGCTGGCGGGCGTGGTCTCGGCGACGACGCTCTACTGGCTCGGCGACGCGAGCGAGAACCAGGCCGACACGCGCCGCTTCCTCGACCGCCGCATCGACGAGGTCATGCAGATCCCGAAGGTTCTGGGCCGCGTCGGCAAGCTCGCCGAGGGCCTGCCCTGGCCGTGGAAGGTCCTGCGGCGCCGGGCAAGCTGAGCAGACGGGAGCGCGGCACGATGCCCTTGCGCGACTACCTGTGGACGCGGAACGCCGGCCGCGGTTCGCCGTCCGCCTCGGTGGAGACGGATCGCGTCGGGCCCGGCGCGCCCTACGATCCCAAGACGCGGCGCTTCCACAATCCGCCGGGCAGCCCGAAGCGGCCGAGGGACGAGAAGGCCTGGCGCGCTTTCGTCAAGCGCCGCATGGCGGACCGCGAGGTGCCCCATGTGCCGGCCGACCATGCGCTCAGCCTGCACGAGACGCTGGATGGGATCCGCGCGCACGAGGGGCGCGACTACGTCACCTGGATCGGCCATGCCTGCTTCCTCTTGCGCATGGCCGGGGTGACGATCCTGATCGATCCGTATCTCAGCAAGGTCGCGGGACCGCGCCCCGGCATCGGCCCGCGCCGCTACGTGCCCGCCGCGCTCGACGCCACGCAGCTGCCGCCGATCGACATCCTGGCGGTGTCGCACAACCACTACGACCATCTCGACCTGAAGGCGATCCGCGCCCTGCCGCACAAGGACCGCATCGCGGCAGTGACCACGCTCGGCCTCGGCGCCTATTTCCGCAACCGCGGCTACGACGACGTGCGCGAACTCGACTGGGGCCAGCGCACCAAGCGCGACGGGGTGACGGTCACCGCCGTGCCGGCCGTGCATTTCTCCAAGCGCACGCCGTTCGACCGCAACCGCACGCTCTGGGCCGGCTTCGCGCTGGAGGGCGGCGGCAAGCGCGTCTACTTCGCCGGCGACAGCGCCTACGGCCCCGTCTTCGCCGAGTGGGGCGAGCGCCTGGGCGGCTTCGACCTCGGCCTCGTCGGCATCGGCGCCTACGCGCCGCGCGCCTTGATGGTCGCGACCCACACCAGCCCCGAGGACGCGGTCCAGCTCGGCCGCGACCTCGGCTGCCGCACGCTGATGGGCATGCACTGGGGCTCGATCAAGCTCACCGACGAGCCGGTCTTCGAGCCGCCCCGGCG
>JAEULC010000115.1 GCA_016792605.1 Rhodospirillales bacterium | reverse complement strand
GAGGCGATCAGGCTTTCGATCAGCCCGTCCTCGCGCCCGCTGGCGATAATGCCGATGCGCGCCGTCAGCCTGTTCTGGTCGCGCATCATCTGGTAGGCGCGGATCGCGCGGCTGGAGGTCAGCGAGTTGTAGATCGAGGTGATGCCGTAGCTCAGGAACTCGGCCAGCACCTTGTCCATCCCCTCGGCGATCTCGGCCTCGGTATCGGCCGCGTGGATCTGGTTGAGGAACAGGTGCGCCGCGGTCTCGCGCACCAGGCCGGTGAAGGCGCCGGTCTCGGGATCGCGGTTGAACGCGCCGAAGGGCGGGTCGGCGGCGTCGGCCGGGATGCCGGTCGCGGCGAAGGCGGCCGAGTTCGCCAGCGCCAGGTGGCCGTCGGTGCGCAGCACGAAGACCGGCTTTCCGTTGCCGGCGCGGTCGAGCTCGGCCATGTCCGGATACCCGCCGCTGTTCCGCTCGTTGTAGCGGTAGCCGACGAACCACTGGCCGGGCGCGCTGGCGCGCGTCGCCGCGTCGATCTGGCCCAGGAAGTCGTCGCGGCTCTTCACCGTCGCGGGCGACATCGGCTTCCACTTCACCAGCCGGATCGCATAGGTGTCGGGATGGGCGTGGCTGTCGATCAAGCCGGGGATGACCGTCGCGCCGCCGAGCCTAACCTGCTTCGTGCCGGGGCCGACGAGCCCGTCCATGTCGCGATCCGCGCCGAGCGCGATCAGCTTCCCGTCGCGCGCCGCCAGGGCCGAGACGAAGCGCCCCTTGGAGTCGAGTGTGGCGATGCGTCCACCCGTAACGACAAGATCGGCATGCAATACGGACATTTCAACGGTTCTCCCGGCACGGTCGGCAAGCGTGACAACGCATCTTGCCGCGCTCTAGAACTGTGTTCCAGGGGGAGAGCATGACGACGCAGGCGATCGAGGCCAGCGCATCGCGCACGGGTGGTCGCATGGTGCTCAGCACGCGCCAGTTCTACTGGCTGCTGATCGCGCCGGCGCTGCTCCTGATGCTCGGCTTCTACTTCTATCCCCTTGCCAAGGTCCTGTGGATCAGCGTCACCGAGCCCAAGCCGGGCCTGGCGAACTACGCGCTGCTCGGCACGTCGGAATCGGTCCAGCGCACGCTGATGACAACGGCGCGGATCTGCCTCATCACCTCGGCGATCACGCTGTTCCTGGGCTACGTCGTCGCCTATGCCATGATCCACGCCGGCGAACGGCAGCTCCGCTGGCTCACCTTCTTCGTGCTGCTGCCGCTGTGGATCTCGGTCCTGGTGCGCGCCTTCGCCTGGGTGACGCTGTTGCGCTCGAACGGCCTCATCAACCAGGGGCTCCAGGCCGCCGGCATCATCGCCGAGCCCCTGGCGCTGGTGCGCAACGAGTTCGGGGTCATGGTCGGCATGATCCACTACATGATCCCGTTCGCCGTGCTGCCGCTCTATTCCAACATGCGTACGATCGACCTGCGCCTCGTCGCCGCCGCGCGCGGCCTGGGGGCGAGCCCCTGGGGCGCGTTCAGCCGGGTCTACCTGCCGCTCAGCCTGCCGGGCATCGTCGGGGCCGGCATCCTGGTCTTCATCTTCTCCCTCGGCTTCTACGTCACCCCGGCGATCCTGGGCGGCGGGCGCGTCCTGATGGTGGCCGAGTATATCGGGGTGCAGATCCTCTCGGTGCTGCGCTGGGGCACCGGCGCGATGCTGGCGACGACACTGCTGGTCAGCGTGCTGCTGCTGATGGCGACGCTGGCGCGGGTGGTGAACCTGCGCCGCATGTTCGGGGCCGGGTGATGGAAGTCCTCGGCCAGCGCCTAGGCCTCTCGCGCGGCGTCATCCTTGCATTGTCCTGGACGATCGTGCTGTTCCTGGTGATGCCGATCTTCGTCGTGTTCCCGATCTCGGTGACCGACAAGCGCTTCCTGGCCATGCCCGAGGCCGGGGTCTCGATGCAGCATTTCCTCAAGCTCGCGGGCAGCGCCGACTGGCTCGGCAGCATCTGGAACAGCTTCTACATCGCGGCGTTGACGACGATCCTGTGCGTCGTCGCCGGCACGCTCTGCGCCGTCGGCTGCTGGCGCCTCACTTCGCGCCTGTCGGAGGGCGTGCGTTCCCTGATGCTGCTGCCGATCGTGATTCCGTCGATCGTCTATTCGCTGGGCATCTACCGCATGTTCGTCGACCTGTCGCTGATCGACAGCGCGCTGGGCGTGATCCTGGCCCACACCGTGACCGGCATCCCCTACGTCGTCATCACCGTCTCCGCGAGCCTGGCCAATTTCGACCCGAGGCTCGAGCAGGCGGCGCGCAACCTGGGCGCCAGCCAGTGGCAGACCGTGACCAAGGTGATCGTGCCCAACATCATGCCGGGCGTGCTGTCCGGCGGCATCTTCGCCTTCATCCATAGCTGGGACGAGACGGTGATCGTGCTCTTCATCGCAGGGCGCACCGTCTACACCCTGCCCCGGCGCATGTGGGCCGACATCAACGAGAACCTGGACCCGATCATCGCCGCGGTCGCCGTGGTGCTGATCTTCGTCACCCTGGCGCTGCTCGCCTGCGAGCTCTTGCTGCGCGCGCGCCGCGCCCGGATTTCCTGAGGAGCCTTTGTCCATGACCGACAAGAAACCGACAGCGGCGCAGACGACTGCGCTCGACTGGGTCACCGAGAACACGCCGCGCCTGTCCCGCGACCACATGACGATCTGGCACTACGCCGAGCCGTCCTGGCGCGAGTACAAGTCGTGCCAGTTCTATGTCGACGCGCTGAAGAAGGAGGGCTTCACGGTCGAGGAAGGTTCGGGCGGCATGCCGACGGCCTTCTGCGCCACCTGGGGAAAGGAAGGCCCGGTGCTCGGCGCCTATGCCGAGTACGACGCCGTGCCGGGCACGTCGCAGGCCCCGGTGCCGCGCCGCGAACCGCGCGCAGGCTTCAACCGCTGGGCCGCCGGCCATACCGATCCGCACTCCGCCCTGGGCATGGGCGCCTTCGGCGGGGTGCTGGCCGCCAAGGCGGCGTTCGAGAAGCACGGCATCAAGGCGCGGATCAAGTTCTTCGGCGAGCCGGCGGAGAAGATGTGCGGTTCGAAGCCGGTGCACGCGGCCAAGGGCTACTATGACGACCTGGACGCCGCGATCAGCTTCCACCCGACCTCCCTGCCCGCGCTGGCGAACTCGTGCCTCTGGGACACCCACTGCGGCGCCTACTGGAGCGTGATCTACACCTTCGAGTGCCTGGAGCCCGAGACGTGGATGGGCGCGATGGCGCGCGAGGGCGTGATCAACACGCATGTCGCGGCGCGCGCGCCGGCGGCGCTGGATGCCGTGGTGATGATGTACACGACATCGAAGATGACCCGCGAGTCGATGCTGCCGCATCACGGCTCGTGGACGATGAACGAGGCGATCCTGGTCGCGGGCCAGGCGACCGCGGACAACATCGCGCCGCATGTCGGCCAGATCCAGTACGCCTGGCGCGTGCCGACCCTGCAGATGGCCGAGCGCATCGCGGCCGTGCTGGACAACAATGCCGAGAACGTCGCGCGCATCGCCCATTGCAAGCTGACCAAGACCTGGGTGACCAAGACGCGGCCGGGCCTGCCGAACCACGCGCTGGCGCAGCTCACCTACGACAACCTGGCGATGGTCGGCGCGCCGAAGCTGCCGAAGGAGGCCAAGGACTTCGCGCGCGAGATCCTGAAGACGCTGGGCCTGCCGCCCTCGGACGAGCCCTTCATGAAGGAGATCGAGGAGCTGACCCCGCCGCAGCTCGCCGAGGAACGGCTGCGCGCCAACCTGCCGGCCTGGCAGAAGAACTACACCTCGGACGACTATGTCGAGTACACGTGGCACTGCCCGACCGTGCGGCTCTATATCGGCCGCGCCATGCTGCGCTCGCCCAAGCCGGGCTACGCGCTGCCGGACTGGCCGCGCAACGCCCTGGGCGGCGTGCCGGCCGCGATCGACCCGCTGCACCTGACCGCCGCCCGGACCGTCGGCGCGACGCTGGTGGAGCT
>JAEULC010000109.1 GCA_016792605.1 Rhodospirillales bacterium | reverse complement strand
CCTGATGGCGGCGGGCAAGGCGTCGATCCTCGCCTACACCATGCCGCTATGGGCCGTGGTCTTCGCGTGGCTGATCCTGGGCGAGCGGATGACGCTCACCCGGATCGCCGGGCTGGCCCTGGGCATGGCCGGCATGGCGGTCCTGATCGGCGACGAATGGTCGCGGGTGCGCGCTGCCCCGTGGGGTGCGCTCTGCATCGTCGGCGCGGCAATCTGCTGGGGACTGGGGACCTCAGTCCTGAAGCGCCGGCAATGGGGCATGGGCGCGGTGGTGCTGACCGGGTGGCAGATGGTGATCGGCGGCATGCCCGTGCTTGCCGGGTTCTTCGTCTTCGGCGACCCGCCGGACTTCGGCCAGGTGACCGGTACGGCCTGGACCGCGGTCGCCTACGCCGCCACCGTACCCATGGTGTTCTGCCACTATGCCTGGACGCGACTGGTAGCGTTGATGCCCGCGGGCGTGGCGGCGATCTCCACCCTGATGATCCCGGTCGTGGGCGTGCTGTCGAGCGCGCCCCTGGCTGGCGAGCCGATCGGGGCGCGCGAACTCCTGGCCCTGGCCCTGGTCGTGGCCGCCCTGGTCATGGTGCTGCTGGTGCCGACCCTGCGCCGCCGGTCCCCGACGCCGTGAGGCCGGTTGCCCCGGGCCGCCGGGCAAGAACGCGCCACGTTCTTGACCCGTTCGCCGGATGGGGCCATGGTAGGGCTGGATTGCGCAGGAAATAGCGCGACTTACAAGGGATCACGCGTATGCGTTCGACCATCCGGATCGCCGCCGTCCTGGCCGGACTTTGGACGGCCCTGTCGACGGCGGCCCCGCCCCCCGCCCAGGCGCAGCAGGCGCAGCGCGAGGGCATCCTCTATGCCGCGTCCTACGTGCCGATCCCCGTGGGAACGCCGGTCAGCATCCACCTGCTCGACGACAACGATTCCAGCCGCGACCTCGCCGAGTCGTTCCGCCGCGAGCTGACCGCCAAGGGCTTCAAGGTCGTCGAGGGCGCGAACTTCACCATCACCTTCTGGCTGACCGGCAGCTTCGACACCGGCGAGCAGCAGGCCAGGCGCGCGCTGATCGAGCTCGGCGGCGAGGGCGGCACCGGCTCGCGCGTAGCCAGCGACGCCGAGGCGCGGGTGAACCTGTTCTCGACCCGCGGCGGCGGGCTGTTCCAGGATCCCGACCGCTCGGCCAAGGCGCGCTCGGGCAGCCGCTACCGGCTCTACGCCTCGGCGCAGGAGGTGAGCACCGGCAAGCGCGCCTGGATCGGACAGGCGGTGCTCGACGCCCAGGCAGCCGACCCGTTCGCCGTGGCCGACAGCCTGGTGCCCGTGCTCGCCGGCAGCTTCGGCCAGACCGTGCGGCGCCAGCCGTTCAACCTCCCCTGATTTCCCCAGCAAGCGTGCCAGAAAGCGTAAGGGTCCGGCGATGAAGGCCGTCATCATGGGCGCCGGCATCGCCGGCATCACCAATGCCTACTACCTGGCCAAGGAAGGCTTCGACGTCACCGTCGTCGACCGCCAGGACGCGCCGGCGATGGAGACCAGCTTCGCCAACGCGGGCATGATCGCGCCTGGGCATTCCTTCACCTGGAACTCGCCCTCGGCGCCGATGAAGCTCCTGAAGTCGCTGTTCGGCGCCAAGGGCAGCCTGAAGCTCAAACTCTCCACCGATCCGCGCTTCTACGCCTGGGGCCTGCAGTTCCTGCAGAACTGCTCGGCCGAGAAGGCGAAGGAGAAGACGCTGGTGAAGCTGTCGCTGTGCCAGTACAGCCAGAAGGCGACCAGGGACCTCGCGGCCGAGGCCGGCCTCGACTACGACTATCTCGGCAACGGCATTCTCTACCTCTACCGTGAGCCGCAGAACCTCGAGGCCGGGGTGGCGCACATGAAGATGATGCGCGACCAGGGCCTGAAGATCGACGTGCTGGACCGCGAGGGCTGCGCGCGGGTCGAGCCGGCGCTGGGCCTGGTGAAGGACCGCATCGCCGGGGCGATCCACTGCCCGGACGACGAGAGCGGCGACTGCGCCAAGTTCACCACGGGCCTCGCCGAGGTGCTGAAGCGCATGGGCGTGACGTTCAAGTTCGGCACCACGGTCGAGGGCATCGAGGTTTCGGGCGACCAGGTCACGGGCGTCGTCACTGACAAGGGCAAGGTGACCGGCGACCTCTACATCCTGTCGCTCGGCAGCTACAGCCAGCTCGTGGCGAAGAACCTCGACATCAAGCTCCCGGTCTACCCGGTGAAGGGCTACTCGCTGACGCTTCCGATTGACGGCCGCAACAACGCGCCGAACACGCCGACGGTCGACGAGGAGAACCTGGTCGCGGTGACGCGGCTCGGCGACCGGATGCGCATGACGGCGACGGCCGAGTTCTCGGGCTACGACAATTCGCGCCGGCCCTCGGACTTCGACCACATGATCGCCGCGGCGCGCGACCTCTACCCGGAGAGCTGCAACTTCGCCAAGCCGGAATACTGGTCCTGCCTCCGGCCGATGACGCCGGACGGCCCGCCGGTGCTCGGCCGCGGCAAGCAGAAGAACATGTACCTCAACACCGGCCACGGCCACATGGGCTGGACCATGGCCTGCGGTACCGGTCGCATCACGACCGACATCATCCTCGGCCGCAAAACAGAGATCGATGCGACCGGGATGCTGGTCGACCGGTTCAACTGACATGCCCGCCCGGCAGGCCCGCCCGCTGACGATCGCGGCGGCCCTGCTGGCGGCAGGCACGTTCGGCGATATCGCCAGCGCGCAGGAGCGCGTGCTGCGCGGCAAGCTGGAATGCGACGACTTCAACCAGACCCGGATCGACTACCAGGTCACCGGCCAGGGCGTCGACGAGCAGACGATCCGCCTGCAGGGCCGGCCGAACGGGCCGCGCACCAGGGCCTTCGACACGACGATCCGCCTCGACCGCATCGCCGAGGGCCGCGCGACCATTGCCGGCGGCAACGACAGCAATCCCTATGACGGGATGATCGGCTTCAAGCTCGCCGGGGACGGCACCCAGATCCTCGTCCACCACACCTCCGGCCAGACCCGCTGCACCGGGTCGATCGCGCTGGTGTCGGGGCCGCCCATGGGCCGCGCCGCTCCCGTCGCCGCTGTGGCTCCTGCTGCTGCTCCCGCTGCTGCTCCGCCGGTGGCCGCGCCTGCTGCTCCGCCGCCCCCGCCGCCTGCTGCTGTTGCGGGGTCCGGTACTGCTGCCGTTGCGCGCCCTCCGGCGACGCCGCCGTCGGCCCCGGGGGTCGATCCGCTGGCGCTGGAACTCGCCTTCTGGGACTCGATCAAGGGCAGCGACGACCCGGCGGCGTATCGTGCCTATCTCGAAACCTATCCAAAGGGTCGCTTCGCTTCGCTGGCCCGGCTGCGGACCCAGGCGCAAGCGGCCAGGCCGGCGCCGACCCCGGCGCCGCAGGTCGCCGTCGCCCCGCCATCGGCTTCCGCCGGCGCGGAACTGGCGATCGACTATGGCCGCTTCCACGCCCTGGTCATCGGCAACAATGCCTATCGCGACCTGCCGCAACTCGAAACCGCGGTGAACGACGCCCGCGCCGTGGCCCGGCTCCTGCGCCAGGCCTATGGCTACGATGTCACCCTCCTGGAGAACGCGACCCGCAGCGGCGTGCTGGGCGCGCTGGCGAAATTCCGCCAGACGCTGACCGCCGGCGACAACCTGCTGATCTACTACGCCGGCCACGGCCACGTGGATAAGGGCGTCGACCTCGGCTACTGGCTGCCGGTCGACGCCGAGAAGGACAACCCGTCGAACTGGATCGCCAATACCGACCTGACGACCGCGATCCGCGCCATCCAGGCCAAGCACGTGATGGTCGTCTCGGATAGCTGCTATTCGGGGACGCTTTTGCGCAGCGCCGCCATCGCGCCGGTCAGGGCGAGCGGCGCGCGCACGGAATGGCTGAAGCGCATGACGACGAAGAAGGCCCGCGTGGTGCTGTCCTCGGGCGGCGTCGAGCCCGTCGTCGATGGCGGCGGCGACGGCCATTCGGTCTTCGCCCGCGCCTTCCTGAACGCGCTCGGCGAGAACGATGGCGTGCTGGACGGACAGGGGCTGTTCGACCGCATCAAGCGGCCGGTCGCCCTCAATTCAGCGCAGACGCCGGAATACGCCGACATCCGCCAGGCCGGCCACGACGGCGGCGACTTCCTCTTCGTGCGGCGGCCGTAGCGCGCCCTACACCCGGAACAGCCGGCCCCAGCCCGGCACCGCATCCTTCACCCCGGCCAGGCGCAGGGCGTGCCAAGCCATGGCGTGGTTCGACGAGCTGGCGGGCTTGCCGATCGCGGCCTCGACCTCCTCGACGATCTCGGCCACGCGCAAGGAAGTGCAGGAGACGAACACGCCGTCGACCGCCGGATGCTTGCCGAGCTCGATCGCGGCGTCGCGCACGCAGGCCGGGTTCATGCGCGCGACCTCGGCGTCATCGGGATTGTTGAACGAGCCCACGACCGGCACCTCGATGCCGCGCGCCTCGATGAAGCGGCGCATCATCTGGTTGATCTCGTCGACATAGGGGGTGAGCAGCGCGATGCGCTTGGCGCCGAGCTTCTTCATGCCGGCGATGCCGCCGGTCATCGGCGTGGTGCAGGCGATGCCCGGCCGCGCGGCGCGGATCTTGGCGAAGACCTGCTCCTCGCCGATCACGATCGTCCCTGATGTGCAGCCGAAGGCGACGACGTCCATGCGGCCGTTGGGCAGGATCAGCCGCGTCGCGCCCTCGATGTCCTTCTCCATCTCCGCCAGGGTTTCGGGCGTGATGTTGGGCGAGTTCGGCAGCCGGCTTTCGTAGAAGGCGACGCCCTCGAGCCCGCCCAGGATGCGGCGCCACTCGTATTCCATCGTGTTGTCGGTCGCCAGCACGATGAGGCCGAGCCGCGCGCGCGGGCCCAGCCCGTTGTCGAGCGCGAACTTCATGTGCTTCAGGTTGACCAGCGGCTCGGCGAGGCGGGGCGATGTCAGGTCGTTCATGGCGAGGCTCCGGCAAGGCGTCCGACAAGTATGCCGCAACACGCCGGGCCTCGCCAGCTTCCCCCCTGGCGCGCAATGCGATAAGCCTGCCGGCTCATGCCGCTCGATCCCTCCTGGCTGCTTCCCTTCGCCGAACCGCGCTTCGC
>JAEULC010000060.1 GCA_016792605.1 Rhodospirillales bacterium | reverse complement strand
GAACAGCGAGGCGTAGGCCACGTCCCAGGCATCGCCCATCTTGCCGGTGGGGCATTGCGCATCGCGGATCTGGACCATCTTCTCGACATCGCCTTTCGCATAGTGGTCCGGCAGCCCGGCCTGGATCATCGGCGTGTTCATCAGGCCGGGAAGCACCGCGTTGCAGCGAATGCCCTTCTTCGCGTACTGCATCGCGACCGCGACGGTGAACTGGTTGATGGCGGCCTTGGTCGTGTAGTAGCTGAGATAGGGCACGCCGGTCCACCGGATCGCCGCGATCGACGAGATGTTCACGATCGCGCCCCGGCCGCGCTCCTCCATCACCGGCAGCACGTATTTGCAGGTCAGGTAGAAGCTCTTCAGGTTCACGTCGTGGACCCGGTCCCAGTCGGCCTCGCTGAGTTCCACCGGGCCGCCGACTTTCACGATGCCGACATTGTTCTGCAGCACGTCGATATGGCCGTAGCAGGACAGGCACACGTCGACCATCGCCTTGACCTGGGCCGCCTTGCTGACGTCGGCCTGGTAGGCGACCGCCTGGCCGCCCTCGTCCTTGATCAGCGCGCAGGTCTCCTCCGCCGCCTTCATGTTGACGTCGACGGCGAAGACCTTGGCGCCCTCTCGCGCGAACAGGACGGCGGTCGCCTTGCCGTTGCCCCAGCCCTCCGCGATCGAGCCGGCGCCGACGATCAAGGCGACCTTGTCCTTCAGGCGTCCTGCCATCACCGCCCCGTCCCTACCACTCGGTCAGCACCGGCTCCATCCCGGCCTTGGTCAGCGCGTCGGCGCGCGCCTTCATCCAGGCCTTGGCAAAGGCCGCGTCGTCGGCCGGCGCCGCCTTCGTCGTCTCGGCCCAGGCCGCGGCCAGCACCTGCTGGCGCTTCACCAGCCCGTCATTGTGCTTCTGCAGCGCGTCCGACCACTTGCCGATCTCCTTGAAGTACTTGATCGCGCCGTCATGCACCGGCACGACCCAGTCGAAGCGCTGGCGGTCGATGGCCCAGCCGTTGTTGCCCGGCGCGCCGTCCTTGTAGTCGTTGAACAGCTCGACCATCGCGCGCGTCATGTTGTAGGCGAGGTCGGCCGGCAGGTTGTCGTAGGACATCAGCACCGGATAGGGATAGGTGGCGGCCTCGACCGGCTTCTCCTTCGACATGTCGGCGCCCTCCGTCCCCATGAAGGGGATGAAGAACGGCGCGGTCTTGTTGAGCCGCGCCCAGCCCGCCTTGTCGGCGTGCGACACGGTCGGGTACTGGATGCCGCGCGGCGAGGATGCGATCTTGTAGGCGTTGCCCGAGATCGTGGAGGCGAAGGCGGCGTCGACCTGGTTGGCGATGATGCCGTCCATCGCCTGGCCGAAGCCGGGGAAGTCGACCCGCGTCACGTCCTTCCAGGTCAGGTTCCCGAAGGCCAGCAGCGCGGTGATGTTCTGGTTCAAGGACGGCGCGCCGACGACCCAGGCGACGCGCTTGCCCTTCAGGTCCGCCATCGTCTTGATGTTGGCGTCCTTGGCCGTGACGATCGTCAGCAGCGCGTCGGAGTTGTTGAGCAGCAGCGAGCGCACGGGCTGCGGGCCCCAGTCCTTGGCGCCGAACTCGAACACCGCTTCCTGCGCCAGGTAGGCGCCGCCGACGCCGTTGGCCGAGAACTGCACCTTGCCTTCGCGCACCGGCAGGGTGCGGGAGATGTCGTTCTTGCCCGGCAGCACGCGCAGGCTGACGTTGAGCTTGTTCTTGAGCGCGTTGCCGATGGCGACCGCCTGGTTGTAGCCGCCGGATCCCACGTCGTACGCGGTCCAGGCGACGGTGTCGGGCAGCTTGATCGGGCCGGACTGGGCTTGGGCCAGGGCTGGCGTCAGGGCCAGCGCCAGCGCGGAGAGCAGAGCATTGCGACGATTCATCGGTTGGTTCCTCCCTATCCTTTTCTTTGTCGAAACTATACCACAGCCGGACGCGGCGGCAGGAGCCGCAGGACGGCGAACCCCGCGGCGGCGGCGGCGGCACCCAGCAGGTCGAGCCCGAGGCGCCCGAGCGCCTCGCCCCCCGGCAGCAGCAACGCGATGCCGCCCGCCAGGATCAGCAGCCTGCCGCACCACCCGGCGGGCGTCGCCGGCATGATCCCCGCCCCCGCGATGTAGCCCTGGATCGCCGAGGCGACCAGGAACACGCCGGCGAAGGCGCTGCCCAAGGCGATCGCGATCGCGTCCCAGGTGCCGCGCAGCACGAGCGCCGGGTTGAGCGCAAAGACGAACGGCACGATGTAAATGATCGTCCCCAGCTTCATCGCCTGCCAGCCGATGCGGAAATGCCCGGTCTTGGCGATCGGCGCGGCGGCGAAGGCGGCGAGCGCCACCGGCGGAGTGATGAACGAGATCATGCCCCAGTAGAGGATGAAGAGATGGATCGCCAGCGGGTCCATCCCGGCCTTGACCAGCGGCGGCGCCAGCACGATCGCCAGGAAGATGTAGCAGGCCGTGACCGTCATCCCCATGCCGAAGATGAAGCTGGCCACCGCGCCCATGAACAGCAGCACGATCGGCTTGTCCCCCGCCAGGTACACGAGGTCGTTGGCCAGCGTCCCCGACAGGCCGGTCATCGAGAACGCGCCGACGATGAAGCCGACGCCGGTCAGGACCGCGACCAGCGAGGCCAGTTCGCGGCCGAGCGCCTGGAGCATCGCAACGAAACCCGCCCGGGTCAGGCGATGGCGCGGCAGGATCTGGTTGATCACCAGCAGCAGTCCCGTGGCGTAGAACGGCGCCATCGCCTCCTGCTGCTCGCTCAGCATGAAGTAGATGAGGACGGCGAAGACCGCGATGTAGAGCCAGCCCTCGCGCAACACCTCGGCGAAGCGCGGCAGCTCGGCCGCAAGCATGCCCGACAGGCGCCGGCGGGCGGCATAGGCGTCGATCTGCACCATCAGTCCGAAATAGAACAGCAGCCCGGGGATGGCGGCGGCCATCGCGATCTCGGCATAGGGCTTGCCCAGGAACGACGCCATCACGAAGGCGGTCGAGCCCATGACCGGCGGCATCAGCACCGCGCCGGTCGACGCCACCGCCTCGACCCCGCCGGCATAGTCAGAGGCGAAGCCGGTGCGCTTCATCGCCGGAATGGTGACGACCCCCGACGAGATCACGTTCGAGATCACGCTGCCGCTGATCGAGCCCTGCAGCGCCGAGGATATGACCCCGACCTGCGCCGCCCCGCCGCGGTAGCGGCCGACCAGCGCGAAGGCGACGTCATTGAAGAACTTGCCCCCGCCGGTGTAGTTGAGCGCGACGCCGAAGACGATGAATCCGACCACGATCTCGCCGAAGGCCCGCATCGGGATGCCGAAGGCACTCTCCGAGCTGATGATGTGATAGGCGATCGCGTCGGGCAGCGGCTGCGCCAGACCGCGGATCGGCCCGGGCATGATCGAGGCGACGGCGGGATAGAGCGCGAAGACCAGCACGATCGCTGTCAGCACCGTGCCGCCGGTGCGCCGCAGCGCCTCGAGGATCAGCAGCGACAGCACCGCGCTGGCGGCGATCGCGGCTTTCGGGGCGCTGTACTCCCAGCCCTGGGTCAGCGCCGCCTCGGCGGTCCAGATGAACCCCGTGCCGACGGCGACCGCCGTCGCGGCCATGGCCAGGTCGTACCAGGGCACGCGCCGCATCGGCGCCGCGGCATGGGCGGGATAGGCAAGGAACACGATCGGCAGCAGCAGCGTGGCGAGCAGGTAGAGGTAGCGCGTGTCGATCAGCGTCTTGCCGATGAAGAAGCCCAGGTTGAGCTTCTGGTTCAGCACCACCAGGCAGGCCGCCGCGACGGCGAGGATGCACAAGCCGCCGAGCGCGCCCGTCGGCACGCGGTACGGCAATTCCTCCGGCATCAGATCGGCGGGCGACCCTGTTTTCCCCTGGTCGTCCGCCGGCCGGTCAGTCACGCATCCCCTCCCCGGCGAGTTTGCGCAGCTCGGTCTTCAGGACCTTGCCGTAATTGTTCTTGGGCAGCGCGTCCAGGAAGCGCCAAGCCTTGGGCCGCTTGAAGCGGGCGATGTTCTGGAGGCAGAGCGCGTCGAGCTCCTCCGACCTGACCGCCCCGGCGGCGGTCGGCACCACGAAGGCGATTACCTCCTCGCCCCAGTCGGGGTGCGGGCGGCCCACGACCGCCACCTCACCGACCGCGGGGTGGGTCAGCACCACTTCCTCGATCTCGCGCGGATAGATGTTCGAGCCGCCGCTAATGATCAGGTCCTTGGACCGGTCCTTGAGGGTCAGGAACCCGTCCTCGTCGAACACGCCCATATCGCCCGTGTGCAGCCAGCCACCGCGCAGCGCCTTCGCGGTCGCCGCCGGGTCGTTCCAGTACCCCTTCATCACCACGTCGCCACGCACGAGGATCTCGCCGACCTCCCCCGGCGGCACGTCGCGGTCCTGGTCGTCCGCCAGCCGGACCTCGACCCCGCTCTGGGCGACGCCGACCGAGGCAAGCCTGGCGTCGTAGCGCGGGTGCCCCCGGTCGGCATGGAGGGCGCGCGGCAGCACGGTGATGGTCATCGGCGACTCGCCCTGGCCGTAGATCTGCGCCAGGCGGTCGCCGAGGGCGGCCAGCGCTGCCTTGCAGTCCGCCAGGTACATCGGCCCGCCGCCGTAGACGATGGTGCGCAGGTTGCCCGGATCGGCGCCGGTCGCGACCACGTGATCGACCAGGCGCTTCACCATGGTCGGGGCGGCGAACAGCACGACCTGGGCGTG
>JAEULC010000040.1 GCA_016792605.1 Rhodospirillales bacterium | reverse complement strand
GATCAGGGTGAAGGGATCGCCCTCCATCAGCATGCGGTCGGCGAAGGTGCCACTGTCGCCCTCGTCGGCGTTGCAGACGATGTATTTCTGGTCGGCCGCCGCGCCCAGCACGGTCTTCCACTTGATGCCGGTGGGGAAGCCGGCGCCGCCGCGGCCGCGCAGGCCTGAGTCGGTCACCTGCTGCACGATGTCGGCCGGGGCCATCGCCAGCGCCTTGCGCAGGCCCTTCAAGCCGCCATGCGCGGCATATTCCTCGATCGACAGCGGATCGGTGATGCCGCAGCGGGCGAAGATCAGCCGCTGCTGGCTGGCGAAGTAGGGGTGCTGCTCGACCAGGCCGATCCGCGTGGGGTGCGACACGTCGAGCGGGAAACCGGCGGCGAAAAGCTGCGCCACGTCTTCGACATCGACCGGGCCATAGCCGACACGCCCGGCCGGGGTTTCGATCTCGACTAGCGGCTCCAGGAACAGCATGCCGCGCGTGCCGGTGCGCACGATCTTGGCGTCGATGCCGTGCTTCTCGATCTCCGCGCGGATGGCGAGCGCAACCTCATGGGCACCGACCGACAGGGCGGCGGCGTCGCGCGGAACGAAGATGCGCAGGGTCACGACCGCGCTCCCCGCACCAGGCCGATCGCCCGCGGCGCGTCGATCCGGCCATGCAGCTTGCCGTCGATCATCGCCGCCGGCGAGAGGGCGCAATTGCCGAGGCAGTACGTCGCCTCCAGCGTCACCCGCCCGTCCGGCGTCGTGCCGCCGATCTTGATCCCCAGCGCGCGCTCGAGCTCGGCGGCGAGCCGGTCGCTGCCCATGGCCTGGCAGGCCTCGGCGCGGCATAGGCGGATCACGTGGCGGCCGGTCGGCTCCGATCGGAAATCGTGGTAGAAGCTGATCACGCCATGGACGTCGGCGCGCGACAGGTTCAGCGCCTCGGCGATCATCGGCACGGCGCGCGCGTCGATGTAGCCGAAGGCCTCCTGGATACCGTGCAGGATCGGCAGGAGGGAGCCTTCCAGCGCCTGGCGCGCGGCAATAATGGTCTGTGCCGCGGCGTCGTCCCATGGACGCACCGCGACCGCGTGGCCTGTGGTCGGCATTGACGTCTCGTCACCCTGATCTACGGATTCTTCTTCTCGTTGCGCAGGGTGCGGCCGAAGCGTGATCGCTTCAAACGAGATTTTTCGAATTATTGATCGATAAAAACGATCAGGCGCTGCCGGCGCGCGCGAGCTGCTTGGCGATGCCGGCCTTGCGAGCAACCGCTTCCAGGGCGCGGACGAGCGGAGAGGTGGGATCCTGGTCGCGCACGACCAGGCCGACGGAATGGGTCTTGGCCGGCTTGACGATCGGCAGGGCCAGCATACCGGCGGGCGTGCCGAAGACCCAGAGGAAGTTGTGCGGAAACACGCTCGACCAGACGCCCGTGCGGATATGCGAGCACAGCGTCATCACCGAGTTGGTCTCGACGAGCGCGCGCGACGACTTGCCGGCGGCGTGGAACAGCCCGTCGATGATCCGCCGGTTCTGCATGTCCTGGGTGAGCAGGCAGAGCGGCGTCTCCGCCGCGTCGCGCCAGGTCACGCTCTTCTTCCCGGCGAAGGGACCGTCGACCGGGGTCAGCAGGATGTAGTGCTCGGCGTAGAGCTCCTGCACGCGCACGGAATGCAGCGGCTCGTTGTCGAGATAGGTGACGCCGGCATCGAGCTGGAACTCGTCGAGCGCGCGCTGGATCTCGTTCGAGGTGCGCGAGACCACCTGCAGCGTCACGTTCGGATAGGCCTTGTGGAACGGCGTGGTCAGCAGCGCGATCGTGGGCAGGGCGGTCGGGATTACGCCGAGGCGCAGGCGGCCCGACAGGCCCTGGCGCATCGCCGTGATCTCCTGGTCGAGCGAGTCGCGGTCGGCGACGATCCGCCGCGCCCAGGCGAGCAGGGTCTGGCCCTCGTTGGTGAAGCCCTTGAAGCGCGAGTCGCGTTCGATCAGCGGCGCGCCGATCTCCTCCTCGAGCTGCCGGATCGCGGCCGAGAGCGTCGACTGCGTGATGTTGCAGGCGGCAGCCGCACGACGGAAATGCCGTTCGGCGGCCAGGGCGATGAAGTATTCCAGATGACGAAGCTGCATCGCGCCAGCCTCTTGTGGCCGGCGCAATCGGTCAAGCGCCCTGATGGGGGCAGTCTAGGAGGCCCGCCTTGGCCATGCGGTCGTACATGGTGACGGTGAGCGGCGCATCCGCGGCGAGCACGTATCTGCCCGTCCATGCAATACCGTGTAGCCAGCGAGGATGACACTTTGGCGTCGCAGACATGACCGGCGCAGGGCGACTTGCAGGATCGCGGTGGCCACTTGCCACTGCGGATGGCCGCGGGCACGGCAAGCCCAGGCGGCCAAGACAAGCCGCGGAGGGCCGGCCCTAGAAGGCGATCTTGTCCTTGATCGCTTCCAGGCCGGCCTTGGCACAGGCTTCGTCCGCGTCGCCGCCGGGGGCGCCCGACACGCCGACACCGCCGACCAGCGCGCCGGCGGCCTCGACGACGACGCCGCCGCCGAGCACGGTCACGCCGGGCAGGTCGCGCAGCCCCGCCTGCGGCATGCCGGGGCGGCTGATTGCCGCAAGCTCCATGGTGCTGGTGCGGAACGTCACCGCCGTCCAGGCCTTGCTGGTCGCCGTCGGCGGCGTGTGCGGCCCGGCGAAGCGGTCCCGCAGCATCGCCTGCGGGACGCCGAAGCGGTCGACCACGGCCACGGCTACCTGGAACCCGCGCTGACGGCAGGCCGCCAGCGCGCCCTGCGCCAGTTCGAGCGCCGTCTCGGGGCTGAGCGACTTGTAGGCGACCAGGGCGTCGTCCTGCGCGATGGCGGGTGCGGCGGACAGGGCCAGCAGCAGGGCGGCGGCCGGCATTCGGGGAGCGCGCATGGCTATTTCCTCTTTCCGTCGGCGTCGAACTGCTTCAGGAACGCCGTCAGGTTCGCGATCTCCGCATCGTCCTTGATGCCGGGGAACACCATCTTGGTGCCGGGGATCGCTGCCTTGGGATCCTTGATGTACTTGGCGAAATAGGCCTCGTCCCAGGTCACGCCCGAGTTCTTGTTGGCCTCCGAGTACTTGAACTCGGCGATCGAGCCGGCCTTGCGCCCGAACAACCCGTTGAGCTTCGGCCCGGCGACGCTCTTCGCGGTCTCGCCGACCTGGTGGCAGGCGCGGCACTTGTTGAACGACTTTTCACCGGCCGCGATGTCCTGCGCGCGGACCGGCCCGTGCGCTGCCAGCACCGTCGCGGCGACAAGGAGGAATCCGATTCTCATACGGGAGCGACCTTTCCTTTTCCGGTTGATTGCAGATGCTTCTAGCCGAAGACGTCGGTGACGATCCCGGCGTACCAGCCCATGTTCTCGGCCTGCGTCTGCCGGCGGGTCTCGGGCGTCTCGTCGGTCTTGGATACGAAGGTTTCGACGGCGGCGATCTTTCCGTCCTTGGCTTCGTAGCGCCCCCCGACCTTCACCGCGTCGTCGGTCTCGATCAGGCTCCAGCACGTGTTGTTGTAGCGTGCAGGGAAGGTCCGCGCGTTCTGCAGCTCGCCGCGGATCATCAGGGCCGCCACCTTCGCCTGGCTGTTGGCGGCGAAGCTGGACTTGGGCATGTCGCCGGCGATCGTGGCGTCGCCGAGAACGTACAGGTTCGCATCGTTCGCCGACTGCATCGACTCGGGCTTGACCGGGCAGAAGCCAGTTTCGTTCGCGAGCCCCGCGTCGCGCGCGATCTGGCCGGCCATCTGCGCGGGGATGACGTTGACCAGCGCGCACCGCTCGTAGCTCTCGAAGCCCGTCTTGACCGTGCCCGAGGCGGGGTCGACGGACTTCAGCCCGTCGTGCGTCTTGGGTCCCAGCCACTCGACCATGCCCGGATAGTGCCGCTCCCATCCCTGCTGGAACAGCCCTTGCTTGGAGAAGCTGTCCTTGGGATCGATCACGAAGATCTTGCACTTGGTCCGGCCGCTCTGCTTCAACGCGTGAGCCATCATCGAGACGCGCTCATACGGGCCGGGCGGACAGCGATAGGGATTCGGCGGGGCGATCACGACGATGACGCCGCCGTCGGGCACCGCGTCCAGCCGCGCCTTGAGGAGGCTGGTCTGTTCGCCGGGCTTCCAGGCGTGCGGCATCGTCTTCTCGTGGTCGCGCCCCCAGCCGGGCACGCTGTCGTATTTCAGGTCGATTCCCGGGGCGACGATCGCCCGGTCGTAGCCGAGCCTCGTGCCGTCGGCGAGCGCGACCTGCTTCTTCTCGCGGTCGATCGCGGCGGCGGCGGCATGCACGAGCTTCACGCCATGCGCGGCGAGCTTGTCGTATCCGTGGGTGATCGACTCATAGCTGCGATAACCGCCGAGATAGAGGTTGGAGTGAAAGCAGGTCGTATAGCTGCGCGACGGCTCGACCAGGGTGACGTCGATCGCGCCCTGCGAGTCGCGCGCGATGTACTTGGCCGCCGTGGCGCCGCCAGGACCACCGCCGATCACGACAACCCTCGGCTTTCCCTGCCCGAGGACGGCGGGAGCAGCCAGCGTGGTGAGGCCGATTGTAGCCGAGGCGCCGAGAACGAAATCTCTCCTGTGGATCCGCATTGTCTGTCCTCCCGATGTTTTCTATGTCGCCCGGCTCATTGCCCGGTCGGCTTCAGGTTTCCGAAATGGACCGCCAGCGCGGCGATCTCCTCGTCGGTCAGGCGCGATGCCACGTTGTGCATGACCGGATTGTCGCGATGACCGTCGCGATAGGACTGCATCACGGCAACGAACTGGTCCCGAGGCCAGCCGACGATCGCGGGGATTCCGGCCACCTGGACTCCGCTGGCCTGGTGGCAGGCGACGCATTCGGACGACAGGTAGGCGCCAAGCGCGGGATCGCCTTCGATGCCGGAATCCGTCGAGTGCGCCGATCCCGGCAGCGCCTGGCACAGGAAGGCGGCGAGGGCGGCAAGGCACGCAACCGCCCCGCCGAGCGGCATCGTGCCCCCGGGCCTTACGCCTGTCCGCCGGAATCCGATCTGCGGCACGTCGTCCATCCCTCCCTGGCGCCCGGCCGCGTTCTTTGGCGCGGCATCGGGCAAAACGGTCTCGTCAGTCGACCTTCGGTCCCTTCTTTTCGTCCGGCGTCACGTCAAGCGCGCGTGCGTGACCCAGGATCTTCACCTCGGTCTTGCAGTTCTTCATGCACGGCTCGCGTCCCCAGAACTGTCGCTCCGCGGTCTCGCGGTCATCGTCGAAGAATCCGCCCGCGTTGGGCAGCTTGACCGCCGCGAAGTTCTCCTTCGACAGCACGTGGTCCTCCGGGATCACGTCGCTCATGGAGAGCAGATAGGCGGTGATCGCGTAGACCTGGTCGGCCTCGAGCGACTGGGCATTGCCGTAAGGCATGGCGCGACGCACATAGTCGAACAGGGTCGAGGCATAGGGCCAGTAGGAGCCCGGCGTCTTCTCGGGACTCTCGCTTTTCAGCGATCCGACACCGCCGGCGATCGGCGGCCAGCGCCCGGCGCCTTCGCCGAACTCGCCGTGGCAGGCGGCGCACTGTTCGAGAAAGAGCTGCTCGCCCTCCTTCACCGATCCCTTGCCCGCGGGAAGGCCCTGGCCGTCCGGGCGCACGTCGATGTCCCAGGCCGCGATTTCGGCCGGTAGCGCCGCGCGCCCGAGCGGCAGCACCTGCTGCTGCGCCACGGCCGGGCCGAAGATGGCCAGGCAGGCGGCAACCGCGAGCGCCAGTCTAGGAAATTTCGACATTCTCGGCCTGCCCGTCGCCACGCACCAGCCAGGTCTGGATGCCGTTGTTGTGGTAGATCGAGTTGACGCCGCGCACCTGGCGCAGCTCTTCCTTGGTCGGCTGCACGTAGCCCGTGTCGTCGATCGCGCGCGATTGGATCAGCAGTTCCTCGCCGGCCCAGTCGAACTCCGCGTAGAAGCGCGTCAGCGACAGCGGCAGGGACGGCCCGTCGATCCGCGCCTGCCGCCAGTTGCGGCCGCCGTCGAAGGTGACGTCGACGCGCTTGATGGCCCCGCGACCCGACCAGGCTAGACCGGAGAGAACCTGAGGTCCCTTGCCGGCCAGCGGCGCCTGCGGGCTGGGCGTGGTCACGACCGACTTGGCGTCCATGATCCAGGTGAAGCGCCGCGCCCGCCCGTCGGCCAACAGGTCGGTGTATTTCGACGTCTCCTCGCGCTGGTGCCAGGGCTGGTCGCCGATCTCGATCCGGCGCAGCCACTTGATCCACATGTTGCCTTCCCAGCCGGGTACCAGGAGGCGCAGCGGATAGCCCTGCTCGGGCCGCAGCGCCTCGCCGTTCATCGCCCAGGCGACCATGCAGTCCCGCATCGCCTTGTCGAGCGGGATCGAGCGCGTCATCAGCGACGCGTCGCCTCCTTCGGCCAGCAGCCACTTGCCGGCGGTACGCACGCCGCAGTGATCGAGCAGCGTCTTGAGCGGCAGGCCCGTGTACATCACGTTGTGGATCATGCCGTGGGTGAACTGGCAGCCATTGAGCTGCGCGCCGCGCCACTCCATGCCCGAGTTCGCGGCGCATTCCAGGAAGTAGACGCGGTTAGCCCGGCCGGGAAAGCGCTTCAGGTCTGACATGGTGTAGACCATCTGCCGCTCGACCATGCCGTGGACCATGAGGCGGTGCTTCTGCGGGTCGATCTCGGCGATGCCGCTGTGGTGGCGCTCGAAGCAGAGCCCGCTCGGCGTAATGATTCCGTCCAGGTCATGCAGGGGGGTGAAGCTGACCGACGATTCCCGCGACGCGGTCAGCCACTCGACGTCGCGGCGGACGACATGCTTTTCGAACGACGACGGGTTGCCGTAGGGACGCACCGCGACGCCGTCGCCGAGGCTGCGCGCCCAGTCCTGAACCTCGGTGATGGCCGGGTCGGGCGTCGCCGCCCGCGCCGTGCCGGCGGTGAGCCCGGCGAGGGCGGAAGCGCCGGCACCCGCAGCGGCCAGAAAGCCGCGCCGTCCGATCTGCCTGTTTCGATTGTCGCTGTCCATGCCGCGCCTCCCGGTGCGCTTCTGCCCCGCGCGCTACGCGCCTTTGACCTTGACCGCCGTGTTCGGCTGGAGCTTCACCGTTTTCACCTGCGCCAGATGCTTCTCCACGACCTCCCAGATCGGAGGCCCTTGCACGTTCTCGTTGACGCTGGCCCAGCCGCTGACCGTGTAGCTGCGCTGTGGGTCGACGGGCTGCCCGGTCTTCAGCAAGGTCATGTCGGAGATGCGGCTGCCGATCGGCTTGGCGATGTCGATGACGAAACCGATGCCGCCGACGCGCACCATGTCGCCGCCGCCCTGGAAATACGGATCGGGATGGAAGATGTTGTCGGCGACGTCCTCCAGAATCTCCTTGAGCTGCGTGCCGGTCATCTGCGTCCGATAGCAGTTCGGATAGGTGATGGCGGTCGCGTTCGTCACCGCTTCGAAGGTGATCGGGTCGCCCGGCAGCAGCGAGCCGCCCCAGCGGAAGCCGGGCGACAGCGCGATCTCGGTGTCGCGCTCGGACAGCATCGCCTGGCAGATCAGGTCATCGAAGGTGCCGTTGAAGTTGCCGCGCCGGTAGAGCGTCGATTCGGTGCGGGCGATCTCGCGGCCGAGTTCGGTCTCGTATGGCGCGCGGGCCTTTCGGACGGCCTGGGTCATGGCTGCGTCGGGCGCTATGGCGTCGGCGAAGATCGGGATCAGGCGATAGCGATAGTCGGCCAGCTTGCCGTCGGTGACCTTAACATCCAGGCGCGACACGAATTTTCCATGCGAGCCCGAGGCAACCAGCAGCGTCCGGCCGACCTTCACGACATCGGGCATCGCGTCGTGCGTATGGCCGCTCAGCAGGACGTCGATGCCGCTGACGCGGCTTGCCATCTTGCGGTCGACGTCGAAGCCGTTATGCGACAGCACGACGACGAGCTGGGCGCCCGCGGCGCGCACGGCATCGACCTGCTTCTGGAGCTCTTCGTCGCGGATCCCGAACTCCCACTTCTCGATCATCCAGCGCGGGTTGGCGATCGGCGTATAGGGGAAGGCCTGGCCGATCACCGCTATCTTGACGCCGCCGCGCTCGAACATTGCGCTCGGCTTGAACACCGACTCGCCCCATTCGGCGTCGCGGATGTTCTGCGCCAGGAACGCGAAGGGCAGGGACTTGACGGCTTCCTCGACCCGCTCGGCGCCATAGGTGAATTCCCAATGCCCGACCATGGCGTCGGGCTTGAGCAGGTTCATGACGTCGATCATGTCCTGGCCCTTGGTCTTCAGCGACGTCCAGCTTCCCTGCCAGGTATCGCCGCTGTCGAGGAACAGCACCCTGCCGTCGCCACGCTCGGCGCGCACCGCCTTCACTACAGTCGCCACCCGGTCCATGCCGCCCATGCGGCCGTAGTTGCGGGCGAGTTGGGTGAAGTCGTCGCTGGTCAGGGCATAGGCGTCGGCCGTGCCGGGCTTGATGCCGAAGAACCTGCGGAACGCCTCGTCGGTCAGATGCGGCGGCTTGCCCTTCACCTCGCCGACGCCAAGATTGATCTCCGGCTCGCGGAAGTAGATCGGCAGAAGCTGCGCGTGGATGTCGCAGACATGCAGCAGCGTCACCTCGCCCAGGGCGGGGAAGGCGAGCAGGTCCTGCTGGGTCAGGCGCTGCTGCGCGGCGACGCGGGCCAGGGGCCCCAGTCCGCCGGCGGCGACAAGGGTGGCCGCCGCGGTCGCAGCTTGGAAGAACTGGCGACGGTGAAGCATCGCTTTCTCGTCAGTTGGGACGCAATGCGGGCGAGGGACGCCCGGCGGATCAGGTCACGGTCAGCTTGCTTTCGGCCGTGTACTCGCTGCCGTCGTCGTCCTTCCACTTGAAGGTGAACGCGCCCGACTTCTGCGCCTTGTAGAAGAACGACTGATACGGATTCACCGAGATCGCCGGTTGCCAGTCGGCCTCGAACACGACCTTGCCGTCGAAGGCGGCGGTGAACTTGTTGATGATCTTGCGCGGGATTGCCTTGCCGGCGGAATCCTTGCGCTGGCCGCTTTCCATCTCGTGCGAGATCAGGGTCTTGATTTCGATCAGCTCGCCCTTGGCGGCGGTGGCCGGCACGCGGACCCGGGGCTTCGATTGAACGCTCATTGTCAGATTTCCTCCCGTTGTGGCTTGTGCGCGACGGTCAGCCGCCGCAGCCGCCGATCGTGACCTTGACGTTGGACTTGGCCGTAAACAGCGTGCCGTTCGACATTTCGGCGACGCAGACCACGTTCTGGGTCTGGGCCAGGCGCATGCGCGTCGCCGCGGCGGCCTTGCCGCAATCCGGCGTGAACCGGTAGGAGACGACGCCGGGCAACGGGTTGCCGTCGGCGAAGACATGGACGGCCTTCACGTAGTCGGCCTCGGTCATCGGGCTCTCGACCTCGACGCCGATCGGAACCACCAACCCGTTCTCGGCGATCGGCGGCACGTCCAGCTTGATCCTGCCTTCGGCCATCGCCTTGCCGCCGTAGAGCTTCTTCAGCGCATCGGCCACCGCCGCCTCGTCGGCCAGGACCATGCGCGGCAGCAGAACCGCCAGGGCACCGGCGGCCCCCGCCGTCAAGGCCTGGCGCCGCGTTGCCGTTGCCGTGCGGATTCCGAACCAATTGGGCATCGCATCTTCCTCCGTTGCGAATTTGGGCGGTTGACCACTTCCGCGCCGTTCCATAGTTGCAAAAATCATCATATCATCGTATGCGAATGTAAAGTACAAAGTTGAACTCAAAAATCAACATCCCGTGGGAGGAGACGAGACGGATGAAAACAGCAAACATCTTCAGCGCATTGGCGGTGGCGATCATGCTGACCGCCGGTGGCGGCGTCGCCGCGCAGAACGCGACGGAAGTCGACGCGGAGAAGGAACTCGAACGCTATCGGGCGATGATCAACGACCCGATGGCGAATCCCGGCTACCTCGCGGTCGATCGCGGCGAGGCGCTCTGGGAGCTCAAGCGCGGCACCAAGAACGTCTCGCTGCAGGGGTGCGATCTTGGCGAGGGCCCGGGAAAGCTGGAGGGGGCGTACGCGCGCCTGCCGCGCTACTTCAAGGACGCCGACCGGGTGATGGATCTCGAGCAGCGCCTGCTCTGGTGCATGGAGCATCAGCAGGGCCTCGATACGGCCGACGTGATCAAGCGGCGTTTCTCCGGGCCGGGGCGCGCGTCCGACATGGAGGACCTGGTCGCCTTCATCGCCAACAAGTCCAACGGCATGAAGTTCGAGCCGCAGTTGAAGCATCCGAAGGAGCAGGAAGTGGCCGCGGCCGGCGAGGCGATGTTCTTCCGTCGCTCGGCGATCATGGACTTCTCCTGCGCCACCTGCCACGCGGAGGAGGGCAAGCGAATCCGGCTCCAGGGCCTGCCTGAGCTGTTCAAGCCCGGCGAACAGGCGCGCCAGACCATGGGGTCCTGGCCGACCTACCGCGTCTCGCAGAGCGCGCTGCGCACGATGCAGCACCGGCTGTGGGACTGCTACCGCCAGATGCGGATGCCGGTACCCGAATATGCGTCGGACGGCATCACGGCGCTGACCATGTACCTGACCAAGTCCGCTGCAGGGGGCGAGATCAACGTGCCCTCCATCAAGCGCTGAAGGGGGGACCGGCCATGAAATCGAAACTCTGCATCGCCGCTCTGCTGGTCGCGTTCACGAGCCTTCCGGCATTCGCGCAGCAATCCGCGAAGATCGATCCGGCCGTGGTCGAGCGCTACGTCAAGAGCGCCTTCCCCAAGGTGCCCGAAGGCTGGCAAAGCCGCGTCGACCAAGACGAGACGCAGCGCGTCTGCACGCAGTATCACAACGAGCCGCCCAAGGCCGAGTTCGACAAGATCCTGGCGCGCGAAAAGGCCGCCGTCGTCTATCCGGCGGACGGAAAGGTGATCGGCAATTGGAAAGAGGGCCAGAAGGTGGCGCAGAACGGCCGTGGCGGGCAGTTCTCCGATCCGCCTGGCACGGTCAGCGGCGGCAACTGCTATGGCTGCCACCAGTTGAGCGGAACGGAAGTCAGCTTCGGCACGCTCGGGCCGTCGCTGCGCTCCTACGGCAAGGACCGGAAATTCGACCCGGCCGAGGCGAAGCTCACCTATGCCAAGATCTACAATTCGAACTCGGTGCTACCGTGTTCGAACATGCCGCGCTTCGGATACCACAAGGTGCTGACCGAGCAGCAGATCAAGGACGCCGTGGCCTACCTGTTCGACCCGGAATCGCCGGTCAACAAGTAGCCGGAAACCCACTCGGATCGGGCGCCGCCTATCCCGCGGCGCCCGTCTTTCCTGCCGACCCGGCGCCGCTGCGCTTGCGGAAATCCTCGAACGTCGAGGTCTCGTAGGCCTTGTCGCGCACATAGCGGAACATCGCGAGAAATTCCGGTGGCGCCGGCAGCCCGGCCAGTCTGGCGACTTCGCGTGCCGCTGGCGCCTTCTGTGCCAAGCCGTCGGCGGACGTCGGGAAGAACTGCAGGCTCGGCGTGCCGCGAATGCCGTAGCGTTCGGCAAAGGCCTTCTCGCTCAGCTTGGCGCCGTCGAAATCCGTCACGCTGCGCGCGCCGAGAATATTCAGGTGGAGCACGTCGAAATTGGCGCGGACATAGTCGGCGATCGCCGCCTGCGCCAGGTGCTCTTCGTGCATGCGCCGGCACAGGGAGCAGCCGCGCAGGCCCCACAGCACGACGAACCGCTTGCCCTGCGCCGACGCGGCCGTCAGATCCTCTTCCACGTCGAGAAAGCTCTCCAGGTACCACGGCATGTGGTAGAGCCCGTCTTCGCCCAGGACCGCCTTGCCAGGACCTGCCTGCACCTGCGCCGCGGAAATCCCGCCGGCCAGCAAGCCTGCCACAGCACCCGTGAGCACGCTGCGCCGGGACGCAAGGGCGCGCATCGGGCCGCGTCCGGAAATCCTCGGATTCCATGAGCTTGTCATTAACTCATATAATCATATATGAATGCGTGGAGTCAAAAGGAGCGGGTGCGCCCGCTGCCGCCTATGCCAGGAGAATTCGAGGTGGATGAGATCCTCCCCCAGTCGATCGAAGAGCAGCTTCGATCGGGCGACGAATGCTCGCCCGAGTTGCAGGCCCTGATGAGCAGCGCCAGGCGGGCCAGCGACTTCCTCAAGGTGCTGGCGCACGAAAGCCGGCTGATCCTGCTCTGCCTGTTATCGGCGCGCGAGCGCTCGGTCTCCGAACTGGAGGAGATCCTGTCGCTGCGCCAGCCGACGCTGTCGCAGCAACTGGCCCGACTGCGCTACGACAAGCTCGTGACGACGCGACGCGACGGCAAGACCATCTACTACAGTCTTGCCGACGAGAACGTGCGCGACGTGCTCGCGGTCATCTATCGAATCTTCTGCAAGGGCGCGCCGTCGAAGGGCGTCCAGTAGGAGCCGCGGCCCGCGATGGAAGGGATGCCGAGTTCCGTCGCGGGTTTTTCAGGGCTGATCATCGGCATCGCCGCCGGCTACGCGATGCGGCGCTCCCGGCTTTGCACCTTTGCCGCGATCGAGGACGCTGCTCTCGGCGGCGACCTGCGGCGACTCAAGGCATTCGCGCTGGCGCTTGCGGTCGCGCTGGCCGGCACGCAGGCCCTGGTTGCGACGGGATTGCTAGACCCGCGTCTGACGGCCTACACGCCGACCGCCTGGCCATGGGCCGGCGCGCTCCTCGGCGGGCTCTTGTTCGGCACGGGCATGGCGCTGGTCGGGACCTGCGCGCTTGGCTCGCTGGTGCGGCTTGGCGGCGGAGATCTGCGCAGCCTGGTGGTGCTCCTGGTGTTCGGGCTGGTCGCGCATGCCACGCTGCGCGGGCCGTTCACTGGCGTACGCACGGAATTTCTCGATCGGCTCGCCTTGCCGCTTCCCGGACTGGCGCAAGGCGATCTGGCTACCGCCCTCGCCGCCGCGGAACTGCCGCAGGCGCGAATGCTCTGTGTCCTGGGGCTTGGGTTGGCGCTGGTCTGCTGGGCCCTCTATGACGGCCGCCTGCGGGCGGCACGGCGCCTTCTGCTGGCAGGCGTCGTCATCGGGGCCTGCGTCGCCGCTGGCTGGATAGCGACCGCCGTGCTGCCGGATCCGCTGGACACGACCGTCCGGCCCCAGAGCCTGAACTTCGTCGCGCCGGTCGCACGGGCGATCGCGGCCGGAATGTTCGGTGTCGGCGTGGCGGCCGATTTCGGCGTCGCCAGCGTCCTGGGGGTCGTCCTGGGCGCGCTGTTCGCTGCGCGGTCCGCCGAGGAATTCCGCTGGGAGGCGTTCGACGATCAGCGCGAGATGCGTCGCCACCTTCTTGGCGCGGCGTTGATGGGGGTTGGCGGCGTGATCGCCGGTGGCTGCACGATCGGGCAGGGCATGTCGGCAGCTTCGCTCCTGGCGCTATCCGCGCCCCTCGCGATCGCGGGGATGCTGATCGGCGCGCGCGCCGGCATTTTCGTGCTTGTTGAGGGGATTAGCATCCGGTCGTGGCTTCGCCCGCGGCGACCGGCGCGCCCGGAATAGGCCGACCGGAGCGCCGGCGCCGGCGTTCTCTCTGGATGGAAGGTGATCCGACGGCGCGCTACCGCGGCGCGGCGTAGGCGGCCAACAGCACGTTCTCGACGGTGGCGAAGAACTGCTCCAGCCGGTCGAAGTCGCCGGCGTCCTGGGTGAAGACGCCCGAGCTGTTCACGATGTTCGCGATCAGGAAGGCGATGTCGTCCAGCGGCGCGTCGGGCTTCAGCTCGCCGCGATCGAAGGCGGACTGCACGGCCCGGCGGACGTCGCGATGAAGGACCTCCGTGAAGCGCGCAAGCTCCGCGCGCACGCCTGCGCCCACGACCTCGCCTTCCAGGCGAAGCCGGGCGATCAGGCTCCAGGGACGGCCGGCGACCTTGCCGCGGTTGAAGCGGTAGTAGCGGGCGCGGTTGAACGCCACGACGGCCCGCAGTTTCGCGCGCAGCGTCGTCGCCTTGTCGAGCCAGACCTGCTCGTGGCCGGCCAGCGATCCCGCCACGTAGTCCTTTACCGCCGCTTCGACCAGCCGCTGCTTGTTGCCGAAATGGTAGTGGATGTTCGCCGTGGTGATGCCCAGCGGCTTGGCGATGTCGGCGAAGCTCGCCCCGCGATAGCCCTTGCGGATCAGGAGGTCGGTCGCCACCCGCTTGATCCGTTCCTTCATGTCCGCTGCCGGGGGAGCTGCCCTGCGGGGCTTGCGGGGCCGGGCGGTCGCTGGCGCTGGAGCCATGGTCAACTCGCTGGAGTGCTTTCTGGCGACCCGCGCCGGCGTACCATCAGTTCGGTCGTTCCTTCCTGTACCACGCGCCCGCTCTGATTCAATACCTGCATTTCCAGCGACAGGATGCCGCGATCGCCGCGCTTCGTGAGGCGGGCAGCGCGCACCGAGATGCGGGCGCAAATGCGATCGCCGATCAGGATCGGCGCGCGGAAGGACCAGGACCAGCCGAGCGTGGCCACCCCCATCAGCCTGACCGGGCAGCGGGTCTTGAGTCCGTCGGCCATCGACAGGCCCAGCAGCCCGTGCGCGATCCGGCCCGGAAAGCCCTGGGCGCGGGCGAACTCCTCGTCCATGTGGACGTCGAACAGGTCGCCGACGAGCCCGGCGAACCCCACCACATGCGCCTCGGTCACCGTCACGCCCGCGGTCGCATAGTGGTCGCCGGGCGCCAGGTCCTCGTACCAGTACTCGCCGGCGCCGAGCGCGCGGCCGCTGTCGCTCTTCGATGGAAGCGGCTGGTTCATCGGCATTTCTCCCTAGGGCCTTTGTTGCATTGCGTCATCGCGCGCACTTACTGACTAGTCAGTAAAGCCGTTGACAGGCCGGCACGTCAACGACAGGATGCTCTGTACCCGCCGGCGAAGAGCGGGACGGTGTTCCGGAGGAGTGCCCCATGCGCGTGATATCCGCGGACGTCGCCGCCTCGCTGGTGCGCGACGGCGACACGGTTCTGATCGGCGGATCGGGCGGCGGCCACGCCGTCCCTGAGAAGATCATGGCCGCGCTGGGCCAGCGCTTTCGCGACACTGGGCATCCGCGCCAGATCACCTCGCTGCACCCCGTGGGCCTCGGCGACCGCGCCACGCGCGGCGCCGGGCATTTCGCCCAGGAAGGGATGCTGAAGCGGATCGTCTGCGGCACCTATGTCGATTCGCCGCCGGTCTCGGACATGGCCGCGGCCGACCAGATCGAGGCCTACACCCTGCCCCAGGGGGCGCTGTCGCAGATCATGCGCGAGATGGCTGCGGGGCGGCCGGGACTGTTCACCAAAACCGGCCTGCACACGCTGGTAGACCCACGCCATGGCGGCGCCAAGCAGAGCAGGCGCACGACCGAGGACCTGGTCGAACTGGTCACGCTCAAGGGCGAGGAATGGCTCTTCTTCAAGCCGTTCAAGGTCGACGTGGCGCTGCTGCGCGGCACCACCGCGGACGAGGACGGCAACGTCACCATGGAGCAGGAGGCGATCTACGGCGAAATGCTGTCGATGGCCCAGGCGACAAGGCGCGCCGGCGGCGTGGTCGTCGTGCAGGTCAAGCGCCTGGCCAATCGCGGAACCTTGCCCGGCAAGCAGGTGAAGATCCCGGGGATGATGGTCGACTTCGTCGTGGTCGACCCCGAGCAGCGCCAGACCTACGTCACCGACTATTCGCCCGCCTATGCCGGCGAGCTGCGCGAGCCCCTGTCGTCGTTCCAGCCGCTGCCGCTCGACCCGCGCAAGGTGGTGGCGCGCCGCGGCGCGATGGAGCTCTACCCCGGCGCGGTCTGCAACCTGGGCTCCGGCATCTCGACCGGCATCGGCATCGTCGGCGCCGAGGAGAATGTGCTTGACCGCATCGTGCTGACCAACGAGCAGGGGCTGATCGGCGGCGCGCCGGCGGTCGGCTACGAGGCCGGCGCGGCGCGGAACTTCTGGGCCATGATCGACCAGCCCTACCAGTTCGACTTCTACGACGGCGGCGGCCTCGACCTCGCCTTCCTGTCCTTCGCGCAGGTCGACGCAAGGGGCAACGTCAACATCAGCCGCTTCGACGGCAAGATCGTCGGCATCGGCGGCTTCGTGAACATCAGCCAGAACGCGCGCAAGGTGGTGTTCGGCGGCACCTTCACGGCGGGCGGGCTCGATATCGCCTGGCCGGGCGGCCGCACCGAGATCCGGCGCGAGGGCAAGCACCGCAAGTTCCTGTCCGAGGTCGAGCAGCTTTCCTACAACGGCGGCTACGGCTTCGAACGCGGGCAGCAGGTGCTCTACGTCACCGAGCGCGCGGTGTTCCGCCGCGCGGCCGACGGCATCGAACTGGTCGAAGTGGCGCCCGGGATCGACGTCGAGCGCGACATCCTGGCGCACATGGCGTTCAAGCCCCGCGTCGCCGCGGACTGCCGCAGCATGGACGCGCGGCTGTTCAAGCCGGAACCCATGGGGCTCGACCGAGACATTGCCGCAAAGCCGCCGCAGCACCGCTCGGCGCGGGTCGCAGAATACCTTGCGGGCCAGGCCGTCGCGAAGGCGGCGGAGTAGCACGAGGGAGTTCATCGGGCGCGCGGGCGAAGGTCCGGCCGGCGCGCCTTTCCGCGGGCTTGGGCCCGTCGACTACGGACCGACACAACCGCTCGGGAGAATCGCTCATGACCACGATCTATCGCCGCAGCCTGCTTGCCGCCACGGCGCTTGGCCTGGCAATCGGGCTGCTCGCCCCCGGCGCCACGCCCGCGGTGGCGCAGGAGAAGGTGACCCTGCGCCTGGGCCACGACCAGGTGACGGGCCATACCTATCAGCGCACGACGCTGCAGTTCGCCAAGCGCATCGCCGAGGAGACCAACAACGAGGTGACGATCCGCGTCATGCCCGGCGCGCAGCTCGGCACCGAGACCGGCATGCTGGACGGGCTCAAGAGCGGCAACATCAACCTGTCGGTCTCGACGACCGCGAACGCGTCGAGCTTCATCAAGAAGTACGGCATCCTCAGCGTCAGCTACCTGTTCACCGACGAGAAGCACTTTGCCCGCGTGCTCAACGACCCGCAGTTCCTGAAGATGTTCGACGACATGACCGCCGAGGCGAAGCCGGGCTTCCGTCGCGCCGGCCTGATCACCCCTGGCGCCCGGCACTACTACAGCAACAAGGGTCCGGTCGCCTCGATCGATGACCTGAAGCAGATCAAGATGCGCGTGATGGCGTCGCCGGTGGAATCGAAGGTGTGGAGCGCGCTTGGCACCTCGCCCCTGGCGATACCGTTCGGCGAGCTCTACACCGGCATGCAGACCGGCCTGGTGCAGGCGGCCGAGAACTCGCCCGGCTCGTATGGCCTCAACAAGCACTACGAGGTGGCCAGCTACTTCTCGCTGACCGGGCACCAGTGGCCGATCTCGGGCATCTTCATCAGCGACATCACCTGGAACAAGCTGTCGGACAAGCACAAGGCCGCCTTCACCAAGGTCGCCGGCGAGATCTCGGCCTTCGCCGTCAAGGACGCGGTGGAGAGCGACGCCCAGGTGCTGGCGGACATGCAGACCAAGAATGGCGTGAAGGTGAACAAGGTCGACACCGCGCCCTTCGTCGCCAAGCTCTCGGCCCTGCAGGACGAGGTCGCGAAGGATCTCGGCACCACCGAGATGCTGGCCCGCATCCGCGCGCTGAAGTAGCGTGACGGGCCGGGCGCCGCGCCAGGCGGCGCCCGGCCCTTCGCTTCTCCGCCTATTCCTTCCAGGGGACACTGCATGCAGCTACTGGTGCGATTCAACGCCCGGCTCGAGCGCCTGTGCGGCGCCGCCGCCGCCCTGTGCCTGCTGCTGTTCACCACGATCGTGTTCATCGACGTCATCTATCGCCAGGCGCTGGGAAGGCCGCTGCTCTGGCCCTCGGAAATCTCCGTGTCGATCTTCGTCTGGTCGGTGATGCTCGGCGCCGCCGTCTGCTCGCGGCGCAAGGCGCATCTGGTGGTCGAGATTCTTCCCTCGCTTGCCCCCGGGATCGATCGCGCGCTGCGCATGCTGGCCGACGTGATCTGCCTGGTCTTCGCCCTGCTGATTCTGTGGACCGGGACGAACCAGGTGCTGGCCGGGCTTACCCGGTTCACGCCGATGATGGGCTTTCCGCTGTGGCCGTTCCTCGTGGCGCTGCCGGTGCCGGCGATCGCGATGATGCTGTTCTCGATCGAGCACTTGCTGACCGGATCGCCGCCCGCGACGACGCCCGACCTTGCGGCGGGCGAGGAGGGCGGCGCGTCATGAGCCCGGTCGCGATCCTGTTCGTCACCTTCTTCGGCCTCGTCGTGCTGCGAGTGCCGATCGCGCACGCGCTGGTAATGTCCTCGGCCCTGGTGATCTGGCTGGTCGACCTGAATTTCGATCTCATCGCGCAGCAGATGTTCAACGGGCTGAATTCGTTCACCCTGCTGGCGGTGCCGTTCTTTCTGCTGGCGGGCCAGCTGCTGAATGCCGGCCTGATTACCGACCGGCTGGTGCGGCTGGCCTACGCCATGGTCGGCTGGGTCCGCGGCGGCCTTGCGCATATCAACGTCGTCGTCAGCATGATCTTTGCCGGCATGTCGGGCTCGTCGACCGCCGACACCGCCGGCGTCGGCGCGGTGCTGATCCCGGCCATGGTGAAGCGCGGCTTCGATCGCCGCTTCACCGTGGCGATCACCGCGGCGTCGTCGACCATGGGCGTGATCATCCCGCCCAGCATCATGATGGTGATTTACGGCGCCGCCGGCGGGGTGTCGATCGGCGGGCTGTTCCTGGCCGGCGCGGTCCCCGGCCTGATGATCGGCCTGGTGCAGATGGCCTACTGCTACTACTACGCCGTGAAGCACGACATCCCCGCCGAGCAGCGGGCCTCGTGGGGCGAGTTCGGCGCCGCCCTGAAGGGGGGCATCCTGCCGCTGATGGTGCCGGTGATCATCATCGGCGGCGTGCTGACCGGCAAGTTCACCGCCACCGAGGCAGGCATGATCGCCTGCGTCTACACGATCGTCCTGATCTTCGTCGTGTTCCGCTCGGCCAGCCTGCGGTCGATGCCGAAGGTGCTGACCGATGCCGCCGTGATCTACGCCCAGCCGTTGCTGGCCGTCGCTGGCGCGATGGTGTTCGGCTGGCTGCTGGCGTATTTCGACGCGCCGGCCCAGGTGGCCGAGCTGTCGGGCCCGATCGCCCGCGATCCGACGCTGACGCTGCTGTTCATCTGCGCCGTGTTCATCGTCCTGGGCACGTTCATGGACGCGATTCCGGCGATCATCATCTTCATGCCGATCATCGAGGAACTGGTGCGCTCCTCGGGCGCCAACGCGATCCATACCGGGCTGGTGGTGGTGATGACCCTGGCGCTGGGGCTGGTGACGCCGCCCTACGGTCTCTGCCTGTTGCTTGCCTGCGTGATCGGCAGGATCAAGGTGTCGCAGGTGATGAGCCAGATGTGGGTGTTCTACGCCCTGTTCATGGCGGTCGTCCTGCCCATCATCTTCTTCCCCGAGATCGCCTTGTTCCTGCCCCGCCTGGTGATGCCGCAGTTCGTCAACTGAAACTCGCAAGGCGGCGTCACGGTTTGCCCTTAGGGAGCGCCGCAATCACGCCTGGGCGCGCCATGCCGCTACGGAATTTCCAGGTCGAAGAGCGGTGCGTATTGCTGCGACCCGAACACGTCCGTCTCGCCCGGGCTTCCGCTCGGCTTGAGGCGCCTGATGGTGAACTTGATCGCGCTCGCCGGCTCGAAAACGGTGAAGTGCGACACGCGCTCGACCGGGATGTTGAACAGGGCCGCGACGCCTTCGCGGCTCAGCACGTTGCTCTGCTTCACGCGGGCGTAGTTCGCCGGCTCTCGGCAGATGATGTCGAAGGTGATGTGGTCGACGCCGGCGTTCTTCGATCGGATCGTGGACGCCAGTTCGCGTAGCTTCGCCATTACACAGCCTCCTTCAGGCGCGCGCCCTCGATCGTGTGGAAGCGCGTACGGAACAATTCCATGGGGTTCTTGACCTCGATTACGTGGTTGAGGGTCCATTCATAGGCGGCCTCGCCGATCAGGATCTCGTCCGACATCAGCGCGGCGGCGCCGGCCGTGCCCTTGGTCTCTGGCAGGCGCGCGTAGAACAGATTGCGCGCGGCCAGGGCCGCGATCTCGGCGGCGCTCTTGCCGTCGCGATGCACCGCCTCGACGACGATGCCGAGTTCGTGCGGCGCCAGGGCCGGGGCGGGATCCAGCTCCTTCATCACCGCATTGCGGCCGTAGAGATGGTAGAAGACGTCATAGCCGCCCTCGGCGGTGAGGCCGATCGGCCCGAAGCGCTCGACGATCTTGCCCTTGGCCCAGGCAATCGCCTTGTCGATCAGCGCGATCGTGTTCGGGTCGCGGATGCCGACCACCGCCAGGCGCCGCTCGCCGACGATGCCGGCACCCTCGAGCTTCACCTTGCAGGTCGGCGTCGCGTGGAACACGGCGCCGCTCGCGCGCGTGGTCTTGGTCTCGACCTGTTCGTAGCGGCAGTTGGTCATGTCGACCCAGCCGCCGGCGACGTCCTCGCGGTACGGATTGGTGCGCTCGTACATAGCGTGGCTGCCCAGCGAAGCTGGGGTGCAGCGCTGGCCCGGATGCATCGCCGTCACCCGGACCGCGTCGGCCTCGACCTCGCCGAGGATCGATTCCTTGCCCATGTAGGGCTCGCAACAGAACGAGGCGCACTCCATCAGCTTGCCGGTGTAGTAGGCGATGGCCGGCGCGAAGCCGGCGTTGAGCAGTGGCGCGGCGAAGAGCGCGCAGTCGCTGCTGCGTCCGGCGACTACAACGTCGGCCCCGGCGGCAAGCGCGGCGCGGATCGGCTCGGCGTTCATCACGGCGACGACGCGCGTCGTCCGGTTCAGCACTGCCAGGTCGGCGTCGGCCCGCCCGTCGAGGCCCTCGATCCGGGCGCCGGCCGCGACCTTGCGCTTCAACTCGTCGATCGACTGCTCGGCATAGATCGCTGCCAGCTTGAACGGAGCGAGCCGGTGCTCCGCGGCAATGTCGCGGATCAGGGCCACGAACTGGTCGACACCGCGGTCGGTGCCGGTGTCCGAGGCCGAGCCGACCACCATCGGCACGCCGAGCTTGCGCGACTGCAGCAGCATCACCTCGAGGTCGTGGCGCTGCCAGGACTCCAGGCTGACATGCTGGTCGGCGCCGAGCGGACGCGGCCCCATGTCGCAGGAGCCGGCATCGGCGATGATGAAGTCGGGCTTCTCCTGGCAGCCGAGTAGGAAACTGTCCTTCTCCAGCGGCGTGAAGCTGAGATGGCCTGTCGGGCAGAGGATTCTTACGGGCTTCATGGACGGAACTCCGGAGGTTGAATCGTCGATAGGGCGTAGCGCCGCCACGGCGCGCTGCAGGGCTGGCCGAAGGCGGCATGCAGGGTGCGGTCGCGGGTCGCGTAGATCGCGCCGGCGATGGTCGTGCTGAGGTCGTCGCCGCCATGGCGGCAGAACCCGGCATGGC
>JAEULC010000029.1 GCA_016792605.1 Rhodospirillales bacterium | reverse complement strand
TCGCACATCGCGAAGATGCGCGAGGCATTGAAGAGCCCGCCGGCCTCGGTGACGTAGACATTGGCAATGTCCGCTGCCTTGCGGCGGATCACGGCCATGGCCGATTGCGGGTTGCGGATGCTTTCATCGGCCATCAGCGGGACGCCGATGTTTTCGCGTACCTCCGCCATGCCGTCCAGGTCCTGTGCCGCCAGCGGCTGCTCGACGAGCTCGATGTCGTAGGCCTCCATCTGCCGGATCATGCGGATCGCGTGCTTGGCGTTCGGCCATCCCATGTTGCCGTCGACGCGCAGCTTCACGTCGGTACCAATGGCATCCCGGATTGCCCGCACCGCCGCAACGTCGCGGCGACCGTCCTCGCTGCCGACCTTGACCTTGATCGTGCGATGCCCGGCCTTGACGCGCTCCACTGCGAAACCCGCCATCTGCTCCGGCGTGCCGAAAGGGATCGAGTAGCTCAGCGGGATCCGGTCGCGCACCTTCCCGCCCAAGAGCGTGTAGACGGGAACGTTGAGCTCCTTGCCCAGGATGTCCCACAGCGCCATCTCGATTCCGGCCTTCGCCTCCTCGACGCCGTCAAGGGTCTGGTCGAGCTTCCGCACCAGATGGGCAATGCGGCACGGGTCCTCACCCTTCATCGCCGGCGCCAGGGCATGGTCGATGTCCGAGCGCAGCAAGGCGCCGCGTCGCTTGAACACCGAGCAGACTTCGCCGATCCCGGTGATGCCCTTGTCGGTATCGACGAACACGATGGTGTAGTCCGAAATCGCTGCGGGCCCGAGCGCGGTGCGGGTGACCGCCCCATACGGACGCCGACGACGGCCCCAGACCGGCACCGTGCGAACCCCGGTGATCTTCATTGCAGGCTTCCTCCGCCTTGGCGGTTGACCAAGTGTTCCGAACACTTTAAGACTGTATCATCATAAGCGAAGGGTGCAATGACGAAAGATTGGCCGACCGCGGTCGTTCAGACTCTCCCGGACCAGGTGGCGCAGATGATCCTGGCGCGGATCGCCGCCGGCGAACTGCCACCCGGGCATCGCCTGCCGTCGCAGCGCGAGCTTGCGCAATCCATGGGCGTAGGACTCGCCGTCATCCGCGAGGCGATCCAGCGCCTCGCCGCGCTCAATGTCGTGGAAGCCAGCCATGGCAGCGGCACGGTCGTGCGCAACTTCCGCTGGATGCCGCTCATCTACGACCCGACGATGTTCCAGCTGGCCATGCAGCGCATCGGCATTCTGGACCTGTGGGAGGCGCGACGCCTGCTGGAAGGACAGATCATCCGCCTGGCCGCCGAGCGCGCGACCCAGGCGGATCTCGATGCGATGCTGGCAATCCTGGAGCGCGCCAAGCCGCTGCCAACGGACTACGAAGCAAGCCTGGCCCTGAACCGGGAGTTCCATATCGCGCTCGCTCGGGCCGGACAGAACGCCGTGCTCGTCGACCTTCTCGAGCCGCTGCTGGACGTGCGCACCGAGGGCGCCGGCCGCCGCTTCAGCCGGGAAACCAGCCAGAACACGTGGGAGGCGCATCAGCGCATCTATCGCGCCGTGCTGTCGCGCGACCTGAAGCAGGCCGACAAGGCCATCAAGTTCCATTTCGGGGTCGGCCCGATCGCGCTGGCGGAAATCGACGAGCGCGCCCTCGCGGCCCGGTCCGTTGCCCCCGCCTCGCCACCGGCCAACGCTGCGCATGCCCGGCCGCGGCGGAATCTTACGGAGACATAGCGCCGTGCTCCGCCTCGATGCAGTGATCGGCGACTTTCCTACGCTGCTTCTTGGCGTTCCCCTTACCGTCGGAATCACGCTCGTCTCGTTCATCGTCGGAACGGTCGTGGCGCTGCCGATCGCCGTCGCACGCATCGCCCAGGTTCCGGGTGTCTCGCAGCTCGCCTTGGGATGGATCGAGTTCTTCCGCACGACGCCGCCGCTGATGCACATCGTCTGGGGCTACTACGCCCTGCCGGTGGTGGTCGGGATCAAGCTCGACGCCTTCACCGTGGTCGCCGGCGCGCTCGCCTGCAGCACCAGCGCGCAGATGGCGGAGATCTTTCGCGGCGGGATCACCGCCGTGCCCCGCGGCCAGTGGGACGCCAGCCAGGTGCTGGGCCTCTCGCCCCTGCAACGCCTGTGGTGGGTCGTGCTGCCGCAGACCCTGCGCCTGGTCCTGGCGCCGTCCTGCAACACCCTGGTCAGCCTGCTGAAGCAGTCCTCGCTGGCGGCCGTGATCGCCATGCCGGAGATCATGAATCGCGGCTGGATCCTGGCATCCGAGACCTTTCGGCCAATCGAAGTGCTGACGCTCGTTGCGTTCATCTACTTCGTGCTGACCTGGCCGCTCGTACTTCTCTCGGCAGCGCTGGAACGGCGCAGCAGCCTTGCGTTCCGCAACGACTAGAGGGGCCGACGAAATCCGCATTCCGACAGCAAAGGTTCCACGTCCGCATAACAGGGGAGTCACTGAAATGAACAGGTTGTTGGGTCTAGCCATCGCCGCATCCGCCTTCGCAATCGGGTTGGCGGCATCACCGTCGCAAGCGCAGAGCGTCCTTGACGAGATCAAGCAGCGCGGCGAGCTGCGTGTCGCCGGGGTGCTCTACCGGCCGCTCATCTCGCGCCGCCCGAATGGCGAGTATGTCGGCATGGATGTCGAGGTCATGAAGCGCCTGGCGTCCGACCTGGGCGTGAAGCTCAACGTCGTGAATTCCGAGTGGGCGACAGCCGTCGCCGGCATCGAATCCAAGAAGTGGGACATCGTGCCCGCGCTGTGCATCACCGACAAGCGCAAGGAGGTCGTCGACTTCAGCGAAAGCTACATCACGATCGGTGCCACGCTGACCATCGCCGCGAACAACGCCAAGGGCCTGACGTCGCTGCAGGCGTTCGATCGGCCCGAGGTCGTCTTTGCGGTGCCCGGCGGCTCTTGGTCCGAATCCGTGGCCAAGGAAGTGGCGCCGAAGGCCACCATCAAGGCCTTCGGGCAATCCACCTCCGCCGACCTGATCCAGGAGGTGATTGCGGGCCGCGCCGATGCCGTCGTCCTCGACACACCGATCCAGACCACGGTCGCCCTGGCCGCGTTCGGCGACAAGATCAGAGTGTTTCCAGGCCACAATCAGCCGCTCGACGTCCGCGCCTGCAAGGTGGGGTATGCCTACATGAAGGGCGATCAGAAGATGGCGACCTATCTCGAGGGCTTCACCAAGAAGCTGCGTGACTCGGGCCAGCTCGCCGCCCTGGTCAAGCAGTTCATGACCGCCGACCAGATCAAGGCCACCGACTGACGCGGTAGGAGAAGCGGGCGACGACAATGGGCGACCTGCAGTTTGGGCAGATAGCTTCCTATCTGCCCGATCTGGTCGACGGAGCGATCGTCACGATCCGCCTGAGCGCGATCAGCATCGTCATGGGTGCGCTGATCGGCTTGGCCCTCGCGCTCGCCCGCTTCTCCGGCCTACGCCTGCTGAGCTGGCCGGCCTACGCCTATATCGAGTTCTTCCGCACGACCCCGCCCCTGGTGCAGATCGTGTGGCTCTACTACGGCCTGCCGCTGTTCATCGGGCATGATCTCGACGCCTTCTGGTCGGCCGCGGTGGCACTGGGCCTGAACATCGCCGCGTTCTTCGCCGAGATCTTCCGCGCCGGAATCGTCGGCATCGACCGCACCCAATGGCAGGCGGCCCGCGTGCTGGGCCTGCCGATGCAGGACACGCTTCGCTTCGTCATCCTGCCACAGGCCTTCCAGAACGTCCTGCCGGCCACCGGCACGACCGTGATCTACCTCATCAAGGGGACCGCGCTGGCCACGGCGATCGGAACGCCGGAGTTGCTGCGCGTCGGCCAGTTGATCGCGCTGGAGACCTTTCGTCCCGTGGAGACGCTGACCCTGGTCGCGGTGGCCTATTTCGTCCTGACCTATCCCATTGCCCTGGCCTTTCAGGGACTCGAGCGCCGGCTGGCGAAGAGCAGGGTTTGACCTGATGACGAACACGCAGCACAAGCTGGTCGCGATCGACCATGTGGTGAAGCGCTACGGCAGCGTCACCGTCCTGGACGACGTGAGCCTGAGCGTCGATACGGGGCAAGTGGCCGTCATCATCGGCCCTTCGGGCTCCGGCAAGAGCACGCTGCTGCGGTGCCTCGCCCGGCTTGAGAACATCCAACAGGGGCGCATATCGATCGACGGCGCCGTCGTTCTGGCGGGCGACGAAGACGCCAAGCAGCCCGGTGCCCCGGCCGGTGCGCATGCCGCGTACGACGTCGGCATGGTGTTTCAAAGTTTCAATCTATTTCCGCACCTGACGGTGCTGGAGAACATCACGCTGGCGCCGCGGCGCGTTCGCGGCATGTCGCGGACCGATGCCGAGGAGCTCGGAATGTCGCTGCTGCGCAGCGTCGGCCTGGAGGACAAGCGCGATAGCCATCCGGTCCGGTTGTCCGGTGGGCAGCAGCAGCGCGCGGCGATCGCCCGGGCGCTGGCGATGAGGCCGCGTATCATGCTCTTCGATGAAGTTACCTCCGCTCTCGACCCGGAACTGGTCGGCGAGGTCCTGAAGACGATGCGCGGCCTCGCCGATCAGGGCATGACCATGCTTGTCGTTACACACGAGATGGGCTTCGCGCGGGACGTCGCCGATGACGTGGTCTTCATGGACCATGGTTCGATTGTCGAGCGGGCGCCACCGAGCATCATCTTCAGCGAACCGCGCGAGGCGCGAACCCGGCTGTTCCTGGAGCGGCTCCTGGAACGCGAAGGTGGGACGGGGCGAACGCGATGACGGAAGTCGAATGGTGGCGCCTGAAAGCGCACGAACTGAACGAGCTGGCGCGGAAGAACGCCGTCGCCATCCTGCCGATCGGCTCGACCGAGCAACACGGCCCTCACCTTCCCACGCAGGTCGACGCGCTTCTTGCCGGGGAAGTAGCCCGCCGGGCGGCAGTGCGGTCGGCGGCGCGAACCCCGGCCGTGGTGGCGCCGACCGTCTGGAGCGGCCTGGCGGAACACCATATGAGCCTCGGCGGCACGCTGTCGCTTGACCTCGGCACGTTTCATGCCCTTCTTCGCTGTCTCGTGCGTTCGATCCTGCGGGCGGGCTTCCGGCGCATCCTGCTGCTCAACGGCCACGGCGGAAACATCGCGGCGCTGACGGCGATCGTCAACGATTTCGCGATCGAGTTCGATGCGCCAATTGCCACCGGCTCCTACTGGCTGCTGGCCGCCGATGCCTTCAAGGAGATCCTGGAGCGGCAAACGACGGTCCGGCACGCCTGCGAGGCAGAAACCTCCATGCTTCTTGCCCTGGCGCCGCAGCTCGTGGACATGGCCAAGACTAAGGACGTCGTCGGGCCGACGGGGAAAGAAATCAGGGACGTCACCGGTACGGACGCGACAATCCGGTATCGCTCGTTTAAGGCGCGCACCGCGCACGGCGTGATCGGCGATCCCCGACTGGCCAGTTCAGCCAAGGGCGAGCTACTGCTCGACGCCGCCAGCGCCGCTGTAAGCAAGATGATCGAACTCGACGAGTTTTGGACTATCCCGGCCTAGTCGACACCATGGAGCAGTCTCCACTCGAAACGGCGGCCGGGACTCCTACTACGATGTCCCCGCTTGACGTTGCATCCTGTTCTTGGGCCGGCGACTGGTGTCATTTCCAGAAGGGCACAGGGCATGGTCGAACGGCGAGTTGGATCCGAGTTCGCTGCTACCGCTGAGAGACTTCGCAGCTATCCGGCCCAGGGAAAGTCCCGATAAAGTTCTTTTCGCCCGCTATTGATCGCCACTTGTTCGCTATCGGCTGCGATTCAGCATGAAGTAAGGGCTCTGACTCAGTTTCGATGCAATTGGCTGTCGTGCTGACGTTGGTTCGGGAAGGAAGTCGACGTCATGCGGAGGTTCGCCCGCGTCGGCGGCGTCTTGCCTGCGTGGCTGGGTGGATCGAAGGAATGCTGGGGAGTTTGGTTGCGGGGCCAGGATTTGAACCTGGGACCTTCAGGTTATGAGGCATATTTTGCGGCGCTCTGCTTCTATTGATTTCATTCAAAAATTGAGCCGCATTTAGAAATCGCTAGTTTTATCAGCGAATTTGGCCGTTAATCGATGCCGCTCGACGACACTCAATGCCAGATTCTGCAATTCAAAGCGCTGACACTGTGTTGATATGGAGCTTCCATGGCTGACCGACTGACCGATGCCGCCGCGCGAAAAACCTTGCCACCCTCTCAAGGCCTTCTGTTTTTATGGGA
>JAEULC010000497.1 GCA_016792605.1 Rhodospirillales bacterium | reverse complement strand
CAGGACTGGCTGAAGCAGGCCCGCCGGGTCTTGAAGCCCGACGGCTCGCTGTGGGTGATCGGCTCCTACCACAACATCTTCCGCGTCGGCGCCAAGCTGCAGGACCTGGGGTTCTGGATCCTCAACGACATCGTCTGGCGCAAGACCAACCCGATGCCGAATTTCCGCGGCAAGCGCTTCACCAACGCGCACGAGACCATGATCTGGGCGTCGCGCGATGAAAAGTCGCGCTACACCTTCAACTACCAGGCGATGAAGGCGCTGAACGAGGACCTGCAGATGCGCTCGGACTGGCTGATCCCGATCTGCGGCGGGCCCGAGCGCCTGCGCGAGGAGGACGGCAACAAGGTCCACCCGACCCAGAAGCCCGAGGCGCTGCTGCACCGCGCGATCCTGGCGGCGAGCAAGCCCGGCCAGGTGATCCTCGATCCCTTCGCCGGCACCGGCACGACCTGCGCCGTGGCCAAGCGTCTCGGCCGGCGCTGGATCGGCATCGAGCGCGACCCGAAATACGCCGCCTGGGCGCGCGAGCGCATCGCCGCCATCGAACCCTCGACCGCCGAGGAGATCGCCACCACCCAGTCCAAGCGCGAGGAGCCGCGCATCCCCTTCGGCTGGCTGCTCGAGCACGGGCTGGTGAAGTCGGGCCAGGTGCTGTTCAGCCCCAACCGCCGCCACCAGGCCAAGATCCGCGCCGACGGCAGCCTCGTCGCCGCCGAGGCGACCGGCTCGATCCACCGCATCGGCGCGCAGGTCCAGGGCGCGCCGGCCTGCAACGGCTGGACCTTCTGGCACATCGACTCGGGCGGCCGCCTGGTGCCGATCGACACGCTGCGCCAGCAGCTCCGGGCCCGGCTGAACTAGACGCGCCTCCTCTTTAAGGCCTTCCGCGTCAAGGCCCGGCTCGTCCCGGGCATCCATTGCGGCAGGGTCCGTCGATGGAACGTGGCGAGGATGCGCTGCAATCGGCTGCGTTCCGAACGCTACCGCGCCTGGAAATGGATCGCCGGAACAAGTCCGGCGATGACGATCACGGTAGGCGCAAACTTGCTGCGGCAGGACGCCCGCCTGCGTGGTCGCCAGGATTGACCATCTAATATATTAGTGTTTCACTTCACTGCAACGACAAGCAACGAGGGGAAACGCCATGATCCGCCGCCGTCACGCGCTCGGCCTGCTGGCCGGGCTGCCCGCCGCCTATGTCGCGCGCAGCGCCTTCGCCCAGGCCGCCAAGAAGGTCGTCGTCGCACGCCAGCCGGGCATCCTCTATCTGCCGACGCATGTCATCGAGAAGCAGAAGCTGATCGAGAAGCACACGGCGAAGCTCGGCCTCGCCGGCATGACCGCGGAGTGGGTCAACCTCGCCGGCGGCGGAGCGCAGACCGACGCGCTGCTCTCGGGCAATGTCGACTTCGTCAACACCGGCACCGGCAATTTGCTGCTGCTGTGGGACCGCACCAAGGGCGCGGTGAAGGGCGTCGTCGCCTCCTCGGCCGGGCCACTGCACCTGATCAGCCGCGAGGCGCGCATCAAGTCGCTGAAGGACATCGGCCCGAACGACAAGATCGCCGTGCCGACGGTGAAGGTCTCGACCCAGGCGATCCTCCTGCAGATGGCCGCGGCCGAGCTGTTCGGGCCCGACCAGTGGGCGAAGTTCGACCCGCACACGGTGCAGCTCTCCCACCCCGACGCGGTCATGGCGATGAGCAATCCCGCGCACGAGGTGCGCAACCACTTCGCCGCCCCGCCCTTCCAGTTCGTGGAACTCAAGACCGTGCCCGGCGCGCATATCATCATCGACTCGGCGACGATCATCGGCGGGCCGTTGAGCCAGGGCCAGTTCTTCACCACCACCAAGTTCGCCGACGCCAACCCTAAGGTGATCCAGGCGATGCGCGACGCGTCGAAGGAAGCGCAGGACTTCATCCGCGCCAACACCAAGGACGCGGTCGACATCTACAAGGAGATCACCGGCGACAAGGCCTCGGCCGCCGACCTGCTGGACTGGCTGGGGCAGCCGGGGATGATGGAGTTCAACCTGCAGCCCCAGGGCACGATGAAATTCGCCGCCCACCTGCACAAGGTCGGAGTCCTCAAGACCATGCCGGGGAGCTGGAAGGACTACTACCTGCCCGTGGCGCACGACCTGCCGGGGAGCTGAACGCCCTCGCGCCATATTCCGATTTCGTCATGGCCGGCCCCCGAGCCGGCCATCCACGCTTCTGTCAGCGTCAAACGTTCGGCGTGGATGCCCGGATCAAGTCCGGGCATGACGGATTGTAGCGGGGTACGCGTCTAAAACCCCGGCAGCACCAGCACCGCGCGCAGGCCGCCCAGCGGCGAATCAGCAAGTTCCACCGAGCCGCCGTAGAGGCCGGCGAGGTCGCGCACGATCGACAGGCCGAGGCCGGTTCCGGGCGTGGTTTCGTCCAGGCGCGTGCCGCGCTGGAACAGCTTGGCGCGCTGGTCCGGCGCCACGCCCGGGCCGTCGTCGTCGACGGTGATGGTGATCCGGCCGTCCCGGGATTCGGCCTGCACGAAGACCTGGCCGCGCGCCCATTTGCAGCCATTGTCGACCAGGTTGCCGAGCAGGTCCTCGAGATCGTGGCGCTCGCCGCGGAACGCGATGCCATCGGGGCATTCGGTCGTGACCGTCACGTTGCGGTCCTCGTGGATGCGCTCCAGCGTGCGGCCCAAGGCCTCGATCACCGGCTTCAGCTCGGTGCGCGCGCCCAGCACGCGGACCGCCGCCGCGGCGCGGGCGCGGGCCATGTGGTGGTCGACCAGGCGCTTCATCAGCGCCGCCTGGCGCTCGACAGTCTCAGCGAAGGGCGCATCGGTCGCCTCGCCGGATTTCGCCGCGTCCGCCTCGTTGGTCAGGACCGCGATCGGCGTCTTCAGCGCATGGGCGAGGTTGCCGACATGGGTGCGCGCGCGGCGCACGACCTGGGCGTTGTGGTCGAGGAGCTGGTTGACCTCCTCGGCCAAGGGCGTGATCTCGCGCGGGAACACGCCCTCGAGCTTCTCGGCATGGCCGGAGCGGATCTCGGCCAGCGCCGCCTCGATGCGCCGGAGCGGCTTCAGGCCGAGATAGACCTGCAGCAGCACGGCCAGGATCAGGCCCAGGCCTAGCGCGCCCAGCGCCCAGCTCATGACGTAGACGAAGCGCTCGATGTCGGCCTGGGCCTCGGTGCGGTCGCCCGCGACCTGGTAGAAGTAGCGGCTGCGCGCGCCGGGGAGCTGGATCGCGCGCTCGACCACGCGCAGGTCCTGCTCCAGCGGCCCGTCGACGTCGTAGCGCTGCAGCAGGCCGCTTTCGCTGCGCGTCGGCGTCAGGCTGGATTCCCAGAGCGAGCGCGACCGCAGCACCACGCCCTTGGCGTCGGAGATCTGCCAGTACCAGCCCGAGTAGGGCACGTCGAAGCGCGGCTCGCCGGCGGTGCGGGTCAGCTCCAGGCCGCCGCCCTCGACCTCGCTCAGCGCCACCAGACCGTCGAGGAGCTGTTCCAGGCGCTGGTCGAAATTGCGGTCGACGAAGTCGCGGAACAGGCCGGTGAGCAGGAACGAGCCGGCGGCGAGCGCGACCAGGATCCAGACGGCGGAGATCAGCACCAGCCGGCGGGCGAGCGACGGGCCCTTGCCGCTGCCGGGCACCGTCGCGCCGA
>JAEULC010000495.1 GCA_016792605.1 Rhodospirillales bacterium | reverse complement strand
AGGGCTGGCGCGCGCTGGTCGAGGCCTGCGCCCCGCGCGCGGCCGAGGTGCGCGCCGACCTGGGCGACCTGATCCGGGACGAGCTCGCCTTCCTGGAGGCGCGCTGGCCCCGGGACCTGCCGGCCGGCGTGATCCACGCCGACCTCTTTCCCGACAACGTGTTCTTCCTCGGCGACCGCTGCTCGGGCGTGATCGACTTCTACTTCGCCTGCAATGACCTCTTCGCCTACGACCTGGCAATCTGCCTCAATGCCTGGTGCTTCGAGCGCCAGAGCGAGTTCAACGCCACCAAGGCGCGGCTGATGCTGCAGGCCTACCAGGCGGTGCGCCCGGTCTCGGCCGCCGAGATCGCCGCCCTGCCGATCCTGGCGCGCGGCTCGGCGCTGCGCTTCCTGTTGACCCGGCTCTACGACTGGATCAACCACCCGGCGGGCGCCTTCGTGAAGCCCAAAGACCCGCTGGAATACGCTGCCAAGCTGCGCTTCCACCAGGCCGTCACCGGGCCGGGCGCCTATGGCATCGTCTGAGGAGGTCACGGGCGCCGCGGTCGCCGGCGAGGACGTCGTCGAGGCCTTCACAGACGGCGCCTGCAGCGGCAACCCCGGCCCCGGCGGCTGGGGCGCGATCCTGCGCTTCAAGGGAGTCGAGAAGGAGCTGAGCGGCGCCGAGCAACCGACCACCAACAACCGCATGGAGCTGATGGGCGCGATCAGCGCGCTGGAAGCCCTGAAGCGCCCGTCGAAGGTCAGGCTCTACACCGACAGCACCTATGTGCGCGACGGCATCACCAAGTGGATCCACGGCTGGAAGAAGAAGGCCTGGAGGACCGCCGACAAGAAGCCGGTGAAGAACGTCGACCTCTGGCAGCGCCTGGAAGCGGCCGCCAAGCCGCACCAGATCGAGTGGCACTGGGTGCGCGGCCATGCCGGCCACGAGGAAAACGAGCGCGCCGACCTCCTGGCGCGCCAGGCGCTCGACGCGGCGCGCTTGGACTGAACGCGCTCCCCTACACCACCGCCCCTACACCACCGCCGAGGTGCCGCCGTCGATGTTGATCGCGACGCCGGTGAGGTAGCTGGCGCGGGCCGAGGCCAGGAACGCGATCACGTCGCCGGCCTCGCGGGTCTCGCCGACGCGGCCGAGCGGGATGCCGCGGGCCTTGGCGTCCTCCGCGTAGCGCTCCTCGACCGTCGCGTTGGGCCGGGCGCCCGGCATCCGGGCGTAGCGGCGCTCGTGCTGGCCGCTCTTGATGAGGCCGATGCAGACCGTGTTGACCAGGATGTTGTCCCGGGCGAGGTCCTTCGACAGCGCCTTGGTCAGCGCGATGCCGGCCGCGCGCGTCACCGAGGTCGGCATCGAGTTGGGCCCCGGCGTGCGGCCACCGAGATTGGTGACGTTGATGATCCGCCCGCCGCCCTGGCGGCGCAGCTCGGGCACCACGGCGCGGATCAGGCCCACGGCCGCCCACAGCTTGAGGCTGAAATCGCCCTGCCAGTCGGCGTCGCTGACCAAGTCGAAATGCTTGGAATGCGAGGTGCCGGCGTTGTTGACCAGGATGTCGATCCGGCCGAAGCGGTCGAGCACGGCCTTGACGATCGCCGCCGCCGAGTCCGGCGCGCTGACGTCGCGCTCGACGGTCAGCACGCGCCCCGGCGCATCGCGCTCGATCTCGCTCGCCGCCGCGGCCAGCACCTCCGGACGCCGCGCGACGATCGCGACGTTGCCGCCCTCGGCCGCGATGCGCTGCGCCGCCGCCTTGCCGATGCCCTCGCTGCCGCCAGTGATGACCGCGACCTTGCCCGCCAGCCCCAGATCCATGGCTTGGCACCTCCCCCAGAAACGACATGGCCGGGACGAGCCCGGCCATGTCGCAGCAAATCGACGATCAAGGACCGCTTAGAGGTCCTTCATCACGTTCTCGGCGCTCGACACCTCGAACTTGCCGGGCTCTTCCAGGTGCAGGCTCTTCACCACGCCGTCCTTCACGACCATGGCGTAGCGCTGGCCGCGCACGCCCAGGCCGCGGCCGGTCAGGTCGAACTCCATGCCCATGGCCTTGGCCAAGTTGCCGCTGCCGTCGGGCAGCATGAACACGGCGTCGCCGGTCTTCTGGTCCTTCGCCCAGGCGTCCATCACGAACGGGTCGTTGACCGAGGTGCAGACGATCTGGTCGACGCCCTTGCCCTTGATCGCGGCGGCATTCTGCACGAAGCCCGGCAGGTGCTTCGCCGAGCAGGTGGGCGTGAAGGCGCCGGGCACCGAGAACAGCACCACGGTCTTGCCCTTGAAGATCGAGTCGGTCGTGACTTCCTGGATGCCGTCGGCGCCCTTGTAGGCGAGCGTCATGGACGGGATCTTTTCGCCAACCTTGATGGCCATCTGTCTACCCTCCCGGATATCGGAAACGAGGCGGAAATGGGAAACGCGGACGGACGACCGCGCTGGCCCAATAGATAGGGATTCCTGCCGGTCTGTCCAGCCCCCGGCCGGGCCTGACCGCCCATTGCCACAGGCGGATTAGGGCTTTGTCGCGACCGCCTTCGCCGCCCCCGCGCCGGCCTGGTCGAGCGCCGCCAGCACCGTGTCGCTGGTGAGCAGTTCGGGCAGGGCGATGCCCTGCGGCGCGCCCGGACCGTAGACGACGTTGAAGGGAATGCCGTAGCGGCCGTACTTCGCCAGGTAGCGGCTGATCGCCGGGTCGGGCCGGGTCCAGTCCGCGCGCATCGCCACGATCGCGCCGCCGCCGAGCTTCCTGGCGACCTCGCCGCGGCTCAGGACCAGCGCCTTGTTGGCCTTGCAGGTGATGCACCAGTCGGCGGTGACGTCGACGAAGATGATCTCGCCCCTGGCAACGCGCGCGGGGATCGCCTGCTCGTCGAACACGATCCAGTAGTCGTCCTTGGCGGAGATGCCGTCTCCGGCGCCGCCGCGCGGCAGCACCGCCGCCACGCCCACGGTCGCGATCACCAGCAGCGCCACCGCGGCCGGCGCGGCGCGACGCAGCGGCGCCGGCAGACGGTCGGCGAAGGCGAAGCCCAGCGCCAGCGTGGCCAGGATCGACGCGACCGCGCCGGCGGTCAGCGGACCCTGCTGCGTCGCCAGCACGCCCAGCAGCCACAGCGCGGTCAGCGCCAGGGCCACGCCGAGCACGCGGCGCAAGTGCAGCATCCAGCGGCCCGGCCTGGGCATGCGCGTCGCCAGGCGCGGGAAGGCGGCAATCAGCAGGTAGGGGCTGGCGAGCCCAACGCCGAGCGCCAGGAACACGGCGACGATCTCCAGCGCGCCGCGCGAGAGCGCGAAGCCGATGGCCGTGCCGAGGAACGGCGCCGAGCACGGCGTCGCCAGCAGCGTCGCGAGCGCCCCGGTCAGGAAATGGCCGGTGACGCCGTGGCTCGCCGCCCTGGTCTCCGCCGCGTCGAAGGCCCAGCGCGGCCCGCTGAACTCGAACCAGCCCATCATGTTGCAGGCGAACAGCACCAGGATCGCCGCCATGCCGGCGATGAACACGGGCTGCTGGAACTGGATGCCCCATCCGACCGCCAGGCCGGCCTGGCGCAGCGCCAGCGCGCCCAACGCCAACAGCAGGAACGACGCCAGGATCCCCGCGGCCGAGGCCAGGAAGCCGATCCGCACCTCGCGCGCGTCGCCGCCGCCGTGGCCGACGACCGACATCAGCTTCAGTGACAGCACCGGCAACACGCAGGGCATGAGGTTCAAGATCAGCCCGCCCGCGAGCGCGACCAGCAGCATGAAGCCAAGGGTCGCGAGATCGCCGCCCTGCCCCAGGTCGCCGGCATCGCCCGCGACCGGCTTCAACACCGCCTCGGTCGCGCGCGCGCCGTCGATCGCGGTGAAAGTGACCTCGCCGTTCAGCAGCGCGTCGGGCGAAGCCTTCCCCGCCAGCACGCGCGACGCCAGGATCGCGCCCCGCCCGGCATCGATCATCTGCACGGTCGGCCTGGCGAAGAGCAGCCCGGCCGGCCCCTCGATCAGCACGTCGGGCTGCTGCAGCTTCTCGCGCGCGGCGACGCGCACGGCCAGAGTCGCGCCCTCGGGCGCCCGCACCAGCGCGGCGCGCTCGACGGTCAGGCCGGAGACGCGGCCGTCGCCCGGGACCTTGTTGCGCCACTGGTCGATCAGCCCGACCTGCGCCGTCGGCGTCGCCTCGCCCGCCGGCAGGTCGAGCGCGAGTTCGGCATGCGCGGGAACGCAGATCTTCTCGCACACCAGATAGTCGACCGTGGCGCGCAGCTTCACCGGCTCGCCCGCGACCTTCGGCTTGGCGACGACCGGCAGCACCAGGTCGCCCTCGTAGCCCATCGTCTCGATGCCCAGCAGCACCTGCCGCTTCGGCACGGGCCAGGCGACCGTCGCCTCGGCCAGGTTTTCCGACTGGCTCCAGTCGATCTGCGCCGGCAGTCCCGCCTCGCCCGGCGAGCGCCAGTAGGTCTTCCAGCCCGGGTTCAGCTTGAACTCGAGACCCAGTCGCAACTCCGGCAGCGTGCCGACCGCGCCCGTTGCCGAGACCAGCCGCGCCTGGGCGAATTCGTGCTTTTCCCAGGCCGATGCGCCGGGTTCCGCGCGCGCATGGCCGGCCGCAGCCAGGGCGGCGAACAAAACAAAAACGGCGGCGTGCCGGTTGCGCATGCTGCGTCAAGCTACCCTAGGGAATGGGCCATGCAATTCTCCCACGTTGGCGGCGGAATTGCCCTCCCTATATAATTTCTCGGCCAGCGCACGCAGCGTCACATTGGCGTGTCTGGGAAAGCGCGGACGAGGAGCCGAGGCACGGTGCCAAGCGACAGGACAGAGCCCGACGGCTCGGGCTACATGACCGGCCAGTTGCTGATCGCGATGCCGCAGATGCGCGACCCGCGGTTCCAGCGCAGCGTGATCTACATGTGCGTCCACAACGAGCAATGCGCGATGGGCCTCGTGGTCAACCGCCTGGTCAATTCGCTGAGCTTCCCGGACCTGCTGCAGCAACTGAACATCGACGCGGACAATCTGCGGCAGACGATCCGCGTGCATTTCGGCGGGCCGGTCGAATCCGGCCGCGGCTTCGTGCTGCATTCCGACGAGTTCCGCGAGACCGGCACGACGATCGTGCCCGGCGGCCTGGCGCTGACCGCGACGATCGACATCCTGAAGGCGATCGCACAGGGGCAAGGGCCGCGCCGGTCGATGCTGGCGCTGGGCTATGCCGGCTGGGGGCCGAAGCAGCTCGACGACGAGCTACAGGCCAACGCTTGGCTCTCGGCGCCGGCCGACGAGGACATCGTGTTCGACGGCGAACTCGACTCGAAATGGGAACGCGCGATGCAGAAGATCGGGATCTCCGCCGCCATGCTGACCGGGCTCTCCGGCGACGCGGGCCACGCATGAGCGCCGCCACCTTGCTGGACGTCCGCCCAATCGCCGGCGCGCTCGGCGCCGAGGTCGCGGGCATCGACCTGTCGCGCAAGCTCGACGCGCGCGAGGTCGACGCGGTGCGCGCGGCCTTCCGCGACCACCTGGTGCTGTTCTTCCGCGACCAGCGCCTGACGCCCGAGCAGCAGATGGCGTTCACGCAGAATTTCGGCGCGCTGGCGGTGACGCCCTTCGTCAAGCCGATGGAGGGCTATCCCTATGTCGTGCGCGTGCTGAAGGAAGCCGAGGAGCGCGGGGTCTCGACCTTCGGCAATTCCTGGCATTCGGACTTCACCTCGCTGCCCGAGCCGCCGCTGGGCTCGATCCTGCACGCGATCGAGGTGCCGGACCACGGCGGCGACACCATGTTCTCGAACATGTACATGGCCTATGACGCGCTCTCGCCGGGCATGAAGAAGATGCTGGAAGGCGTGAAGTCGATCCATGTCGGCAAGCCCTACGGCACCAAGTACGGCCCGCCGAAGACGATGAAGACCTCGACCTCGATCCAGATCGAGCGCAACAACCCCGAGGCCGACGCCGAGGTCGCGCATCCCGTGGTCTGGGCGCATCCCGACACCGGCCGCAAGGCGCTGTTCGTCAACCCGATCTACACGCTGCGCTTCGAGGACATGACCGAGGCCGAGAGCCGGCCCCTGCTCGACTTCCTCTACGACCACTGCATCCGGCCGGAATTCACCTGCCGCTTCCGCTGGTCGAAG
>JAEULC010000490.1 GCA_016792605.1 Rhodospirillales bacterium | reverse complement strand
TTCGGGGATGCGCGCGGCGTCGACGATTTCGCCGACGAACTTGGCGGTGAAGCCGAACATCTGCTTGTAGTCGACTTCCTGGAAGCCCTCGCGGTCGACCGTGGTGCTGTCGACCTGGCCGATGAACAGGATCATCGGCGTGGAATCCTGGGCCGCCACGTGCAGGCCCGAGGACGCGTTGCTGGCCCCCGGGCCGCGGGTGACGAAGCAGATGCCGGGCTTGCCGGTCAGCTTGCCATAGGCCTCGGCCATCATCGCCGCCCCGCCTTCCTGGCGGCAGACGATGGTGCGGATCTGCTGGGTGTCGTGCAGCGCGTCGAGCGCGGCCAGGTAGCTTTCGCCCGGCACGCAGAAGACGGTGTCGGCGCCGTTGAGCGCCAGGGCGTCGATCAGGATGCGGCCGCCGTTGCGCGGCCTCAGTTCAGTCGCCATTCCCGGGCCTCCCTCGAAGCGCTGTCCTACTCGCCGATCGCGTTCAGGTAGAGATCGAGCAGCTCGTCCATCTCGTCCCGGTCGGCCTTGTCCATCTTCCGGATGCGGATCACCTGGCGCAGGATCTTCACGTCGTACCCAGCCGACTTGGCCTCCGAGTACACTTCCTTGATGTCATTGGCGATGTTGGCTTTTTCCTCTTCCAGCTTCTCGATCCGCTGGATCAGGGACTTCAGCCGCCCCGCATCGACCCCGCCCGAACCCTTCTTCGCTGCCGTCATGTCCTATCGTCCCGCCTTCGTCTTGTCTCGAGGCGCGGGACCATAGCGGCGCGGATGGCGAACACGCAAGCCGCCGCGTCTGTGGATTTCTTCAGTGCTTGTGGTCCTTGGTCGCCTCCTGGAACTTCTGCATCTGCTCGGGCGAGGCTTCCTTGTTGTACTTCTTCTTCCACTCCTCGTAGGGCATGCCGTAGACCGCCAGCCGGGCCTCCGGGTCGGTCATGCCGACGCCCTTGGCCTGTGCCTCCGCCAGGTACCACTTGGACAGGCAGTTGCGGCAGAACCCGGCCAGGGTCATCAGGTCGATGTTCTGGACGTCGGTCCGTTCCTGCAGATGCGACACCAGCCGGCGGAAGGCCGCCGCCTCCAGCTCGGTGCGGGTCTTGTCGTCGAGTGCCATCGTTCATCCTCCACGGCCAGGTGCCTTAATTCCGCCCCGTAATGTAGGCATATCAACGCGGTATTGTAAGCCCACCCGGCCGGGGCGCCGGGTTTGGATCGGCGCGAGGCCCCGTGCTATGGTCCGGCCGCCTTCACCGCGACGTGATGACCCTTTTTTGAGCGGATGACCCGGGTGCAGAACCCGCCTGCCGGCACGACCGGACTTGACCATTCGACCAAGGCGCTGATGCGCCGGCTGCTGCTGGACCATGTCCGGCCGCACTGGCCGCGCCTGGCGCTGGCGGTGGCGTGCATGGTCGTCGGCGCCATGGCCACGGCGGCGCTCGCCAAGCTGATGGAGCCGATCATCGACGGCGTCTTCGTCAACCGTGACCGCGACATGCTGGTCTGGGTCGCTGGCGCCGTGCTGCTGGTCTTCTTCCTCAAGGGCATGGCCACCTATGGCCAGGCCATGCTGATGAGCTATGTCGGCCAGCGCATCGTCTCCGACCTGCAGGTCGACCTCTATGGCCGGCTGATCCGCTCCGACATGGCGACCTTCAACGACACGCCCTCGGGCACGCTGGTGTCGCGCTTGGTCAACGACGTCGGCATGCTGCGCGGCGCGGTGTCGATGACGCTGACCAGCATCGGCAAGGACGCGCTGACCCTGATCCTGCTGATCGCGGTGATGTTCCGCCAGGACTGGCAGCTCGCCGCCGTCGCCTTCGTCATCTTCCCGCTTGCCGTGCTGCCGATCGTCAACATCGGCAAGCGCATGCGCAAGGTCGCCACCAGGACCCAGGTGCAGGTCGGCCAGCTGGTGACGTTGTTCGGCCAGACCTTCCAGGGCGCCCGGCACGTCAAGGCCTACGGCATGGAGGGATACGAGACCGGCCGGGCGCGCGACGCGGTCGAATCGATGTTCGGCCTGGTGCAGCGCGCCGCGCGCACGCGCTCGATCGCGCATCCGATCATGGAGACGCTGGGCGGCGTCGCGATCGTGTCGGTCATCGTCTATGGCGGCCACCAGGTGATCGACGGCAACCGCACGGCGGGCGCGTTCTTCTCGTTCATCACCGCGCTCCTGCTCGCCTACGAGCCGATGAAGAAGCTGGCGGCGCTGAACTCCAGCCTGCAGGAGGGCCTCGCCGCCGCGACGCGCGTGTTCAGCGTGCTCGATAGCGCGCCCCGGATCGTCGACGGGTCGGATGCGATCGAGCTGGACGCCCATGGCGCGTCGATCAGGTTTGCCAACGTGCATTTCGGCTACCGCGACGACCGCGCCGCGCTCGACGGGGTGAACCTGGAAGTGCCGGCGGGCAAGACCGTGGCGCTGGTGGGTCCCTCGGGCTCGGGCAAGTCGACGATCCTGAACCTGATCCCGCGGTTCTACGACGTGGACTCCGGCAAGATCACGATCGGCGGCCACGACGTGCGCGCGATCAAGCTGCAGTCGCTGCGCCAGAATATTGCGCTGGTCAGCCAGGAAGTGAGCCTGTTCGACGATACGATCGGCCGCAACATCAAGTACGGCAACCCCGACGCATCCGACGAGGACGTCGAGCGCGCGGCCAAGCTCGCGGGCGTGCACGAGATCATCGAGGCCCTGCCCGAGGGCTACAAGACCCTGGTCGGCGAGCACGGGGTGAAGCTGTCGGGCGGCCAGCGCCAGCGCATCATGATCGCCCGCGCGCTTCTGAAGAACGCCCCGATCCTGCTGCTCGACGAGGCGACCTCGTCACTGGACGGCGAGTCCGAGCGGCAGCTCCGCGACGCGCTGGCGGCGCTGATGCACCAGCGCACGACGCTGATCGTGGCGCACCGCCTGACCAACGTCACCAGCGCCGACATCATCTACTACCTCGCCAACGGTCACGTCATCGAAAGCGGCACCCACCACGAGCTCATGGCCCGCGGCGGCGCCTATGCGCGGCTCTACGCGCTGCAGTCGGCCGACGACCCGCAGCCCGCCCTGCGGGCCGTGGTGCTGGGCTAGGGCCGCCGGATGCTGCGCCGGCTGAAACAGTGGTCGAAGGGCGAGCAGGCCCAGCGCTGGGCCTGCTGGCTGGGCGCGCAGTACCTGCGCCTGGTCTATGCGACCGGCCGGTTCACGGTCGAGGGCGACGCCGATGCGCGCCGGATGTGGCGCGAGAAGAAGCCCTTCATCCTGTGCTTCTGGCACGGACGCCTGTTGATGATGCCGTTCGCGTGGAACCCGCCGAGTGGCGCGAAAGAAGCGCCGATCCACATGCTGATCTCGGCGCATCACGACGGCAAGCTGATCGCGCGCGCGGTCAGCCATTTCGGCATCGACACCATCGCCGGCTCGGATAACCGCAACACGCTCTCGGCGATGCGCTCGCTGGTGCGCACCGTGCGAGGCGGCGGCTGCATCGGCATCACGCCCGACTCGCCGCCGGGCCCGCGGATGCGCGCCAAGCCGGGCGTGGCGATGCTGGCGCGCCTCGCGCAGGTGCCGGTCATTCCGGCCAGCTACTCGATCACCCGGCGCACGGTGTTGAACTCCTGGGACCGGCTCCTGGTGCCCAAGCCTTTCGGGCGCGGCGTGTTCCTGTGGGGTGCGCCGATCGCGGTCGCCGCCGACGCGGACGAGGCGGCGATCGACCGGGCGCGGCTGCAGGTCGAGGCGGCGCTGACCCAGCTCTCGGCCGAGGCCGACCGGCGCTGCGGCCATCCCGCGATCGAGCCCGGCCCGCCACCGGCCGAGATCGCGCCGCCGGTGGCGGAAGGGCCAGCGACCGAGGGGAGAGCCGCATGAGCCTCTCCCTCTACCGCGGCCTGACCACGGCGGCCGAGCCCTTGATCCGCTACTACCTCGAGCGCCGCCGCGCCCAGGGCAAGGAGGACGCGGACCGCTTCGGCGAGCGCATGGGCGAGGCGTCGCGCCCCCGGCCCGCGGGCGCGCTGGCGTGGATCCACGGCGCGTCGGTCGGCGAATCCCTGTCGGCCCTGGCGCTGATCGAGCGCCTGCTGGCGGAACGGCCGGATTTCCACGTGCTGATGACCACGGGCACGGTCACATCGGCCAGGCTGCTCGACACCCGCCTGCCGCCGCGCGCCTTCCACCAGTACGTGCCGGTCGACCATGCCGGCTGGATCCAGCGCTTCCTGGAACACTGGCGGCCCGACCTGGCGCTGTGGCTGGAGTCCGAGCTGTGGCCGAACATGATCCAGGGCGTGGCCGGGACCGGCACGCCGCTGGTGCTGCTCAATGGCCGCATGTCCGAGGCGTCGTTCCTGCGCTGGAAGCGCGTACCGTTCCTGATCCGGCCGCTGCTCGGCGAGTTCGCCCTGTGCCTGGGCCAGGACGAGGAACAGACCCAGCGGCTCGCCGCGCTGGGCGCACCCAAGGCGCTGTCGGTCGGCAATCTGAAATACGCCGCCCAGCCGCTGCCGGCGGACGCGGCCGCGCTGGCGGCGCTCCAGGGTGCGGTCGGCGATCGGCCGGTCTGGCTGGCGTCCTCGACCCATGCCGGCGAGGAGGCGGTGGCGGGGCGGGTGCATCGCGCCCTGGCGGCCGGTCATCCCGGCCTGCTGACGATGATCGCCCCGCGCCATCCCGACCGCGGCGGCGAGGTCGCGGCCGAGCTGCGGGCCCTCGGGCTCACCGTCGCGCGGCGCTCGGCAGGCGACCAGCCGGGGCAGGCCGATGTCTATCTCGCCGACACGCTGGGCGAGCTGGGGCTTTTCTACCGCCTGGCGCCGATCGTGTTCATGGGCAAGACTCTGCTGCACGAGGGCGGGCACAACCCGCTCGAGCCGGCGCAGCTCGGCTGCGCGCTGGTCAGCGGGCCGCACATGCAGAATTTCGCCGCCGTGGCCGGCAAGCTGCGCGCCGCCGGGGCGGTGGTCGAGGTCGGCGACGAGGCGGCGCTGGTCCGGGCCGTCGATGCGCTGCTCGGCGATCCCGCGCGGCGCGGCGCACTGGCGGAGTCCGGGCGCCGGGTCGCCGCGGCCGAGGCGGGGGTGCTGGACGCGGTGCTCGGCGAGCTCAAGCCCTGGCTCGACAGGGCCGGCCGTCCCGGGCGCAACGGCAACGGCGCCAACGGCCACCACGCTTCCTTTCGTGCGCGCTCCTGACTTCTGGCAGCGGCCCGGCCACGTTCTGACGTCCCTGCTGTGGCCGGCCAGC
>JAEULC010000483.1 GCA_016792605.1 Rhodospirillales bacterium | reverse complement strand
CGCTCCCCCCTCCCCTCGAGGGAGGGGGTCAGGGGGAGGGTGCCTCGCGCGCGATATCGAGCCCAGGCGTCACCCGCCCCCTGTCCCCCTCCCGTCAAGGGAGGGGGGAGCAGAAAAAGCCCCAAGCGCAGGGCCCCATCGCGCGCCGCATGGTCAATGCCGTCTGGCCGCACCGCCATGTCTTCATCACGCCGATGGCCGCCGTCGCGGGCGCGGTGGCGGACGAGATGCTTAAAGCCATGATCGCCGGGCGCGACCTCGAGCGCGCCTTTGTGAATGACGGCGGCGACATCGCGATCCATCTGGCCCCCGGGGCGTCGATGCGGGTCGGCGTGGCGGGCACGGACGCGGCGGGCGAACCCGACCCGTCGCTCGACGGTTTCGCGACCGTCGGTTTCGATTCGCCGGTGCGCGGCGTCGTCACCTCCGGCCGCGGCGGCCGCTCCCTGAGCCGGGGGATCGCCGACAGCGTCACCGTCCTGGCGCACGACGCGGCTGCGGCGGACGCGGCGGCGACGATGATCGGCAACGCGGTCGACATCGATCATCCGGCCATCCAGCGCCGCCCCGCCAACCAGGTGAAGGACGACAGCGACCTCGGCGACCTGCTCGTCACGGTCGGCGTCGGCGCGCTCGAAGCGGGCGCAATCGCGGAAGCGCTGGACGCCGGCGCGGCCGAGGCGCGACGGCTGCTCGACGTGGGCCTGATCGACGGCGCGTTGATCCGGCTGCGCGGCGCGCAGCGCGTGGTCGGGCGCGCCGCCGACCTGAATGAGCTACCCTATACTCCGACCAACAAGCTGCGCATGAGGGCATGATGGACCTGGTTCGCGTCCGCAAGATCGTCGTCAATGTCGAGACCATCTGGCACGAGGGCGGCACGCCTGTCGCAAAGCCGCTGCTGGTCGGCTGGGCCGGCGCCGTCATTGCCAATCCCTATGCCGGGAAATTCGTACAGGACGTCCAGCCGATGATGGAGGCCCTGAAGCCGCTGGGCGTGGAGATGTCGCAGCGCCTGCTCGCCGCCATGGGCGGCGAGCCGAAGTCGATCGAGGCCTATGGCAAGGCGTCGATCATCGGCAGCGCGGGCGAGCTGGAGCACGGCGCGCTGTGGCACGTGCCGGGCGGCTACGCGATGCGCGACGTGCTGGGCTCGGCCAAGGCGATCGTGCCCTCGACGGTGAAACTCGGCGCGGTCGGCGTCAGGATCGACATTCCGATCCACCACAAGGACGCGGCCTATGTCCGCAGCCATTTCAGCGGCATCGAGGCCGGGATTCCGGACGCACCGAAGGCCGACGAGCTTGCCTTCTTCATCACCATGACCAGCGGCGGCCGCATCCACGAGCGCATGGGCGGCCTCAAGGCATCCGAGATCAAGCTCTGGGACGGCCAGCGCTGAGTTGCGCTAGGCTCTGATCATCAACAGCAACAAGACAGGGGACCTTCACATGACCGAGATCAAACGCAGAGACTTCGTCGTCGGCGCCGGCGTTGCCGCCGCCGCTACGCTGGCCGCGCCCTATGCGCGCGCGCAGGGCGCCGTCATCAAGGTGGGCGAGATCAACTCCTACTCCGCCATCCCGGCCTTCACCCTGCCCTACAAGAACGGCCTGATCCTCGCCGCCGAGGAGATCAACGCAGCGGGCGGCATCGGCGGGCGCAAGCTCGAGGTCATCACGCGCGACGACGGCGGCAAGCCCGAGGACGCGGTGCGCCACGCCGGCGAGCTGCTCAACGCCGAGAAGGTCGACCTGCTCTGCGGCGGGTTCCTGTCGCATATCGGCCTCGCCATCGCCGACTTCGCGCTGCAGAACAAGCGGCTCTACGTCGCCTCCGAGCCCTTGACCGACGCCCTGGTCTGGGCCAAAGGCAACGCCTATACCTTCCGCCTGCGCCCCTCGACCTACATGCAGGCGGCGATGCTGGCCGAGGAAGCGGCCAAGCTGCCGGCCAAGACCTGGGCCACGGTGTCGCCGAACTACGAGTACGGCCAGTCGGCCGTGCGCTGGTTCAAGGACATCCTGTCGAAGGCGCGGCCTGACGTGAAGTTCGTGGCCGAGCAGTGGCCGGCGCTGGGCAAGATCGACGCCGGCGCCACGGTGCAGGCGCTCGCGGCCGCCAACCCCGAGGCGATCTTCAACGTCACCTTCGGCCCCGACCTCACCAACCTCGTGCGCCAGGGCAACACGCGCGGCCTGTTCGAGAAGCGCGCTGTTGTGAGCCTGCTCAGCGGCGAGCCCGAGTACCTCGATCCGCTGAAGGACGAGGCGCCGGTCGGCTGGATCGTCACCGGCTATCCCTGGGACCAGTTCAAGTCGCCGGTGCACGACAAGTTCAAGGAAGCGTACCAGAAGCGGTTCAAGGACTATCCGCGCTGCGGCTCGGTGGTGGGCTACGAGGCGATCAAGTCGGTCGCGGCCTGCATCAAGAGGGCGGGCAGCACCGAGACCGACAAGATGGTCGCCGCCATGAAGGGGCTGAAGTACGAGAGCGTGTTCGGCCCGATCGAGTATCGCGCGTCCGACCACCAGTCGACGCTCGGCGCCTTCGTCGGCAAGACGGCGCTGAAAGGCGGCAAGGGCATCATGGTCGACTGGAAATACGCCTATGGCGGCAACTACCTGCCGTCGGACGACGAGGTGAAGAAGCTGCGCGGCGGCGCGTAGCGGCACTCGTTCGCCACCACCGCACCTCATGCTTCGACAAGCTCAGCACGAGGTGATTCCGGTCTACTTCAAGTCCTCATCCTGAGCCAGTCGGAGGATGAGGACGCTCCTTCGTGAGCGCGTGGATTCGTGTCCTTCGCCAACCTGCTGGTCCAGTTCCTGAACGGTCTCGCCTCGGCCTCGTCGCTGTTCCTGGTGGCGTCGGGCCTGTCGATCATCTTCGGCGTGACGCGCGTGGTGAACTTCGCCCACGGCTCGTTCTACATGCTGGGCGCCTACTTGGCCTGGAGCCTGGTCGAACACCTGCCCTACGGCTTCCTGGGGTTCTGGGGCGGGATCGCGCTCTCGGCGCTGATCGTCGGGGTCGTCGGGGTGGTGATGGAGGTGCTGCTGCTGCGCCGGATCTACCACGCGCCCGAGCTGTTCCAGCTTCTCGCCACCTTCGGCGTGGTGATGATCATCCAGGACGTAGCGCTCTATGCCTGGGGTCCGGCCGACCTGCTCGGCCCACGCGCGCCGGGCCTCAAGGGCGCGATCGAGATCCTGGGCCTGCGGTTCCCGTTGTACGAGGCATTCCTGATCGCGGTCGGGCCGGTCGTGCTCGTGGGGCTGTGGGTACTGTTCCATCGCACGCGCTGGGGAACGCTGGTGCGCGCGGCGACGCAGGACCGCGAGATGGTGGCCGCCCTCGGCGTCGACCAGTCCAGGCTGTTCACCTCGGTCTTCTTCCTCGGCGCCGTGCTGGCGGGGCTGGGCGGCGCGCTGCAGCTCCCGCGCGCCTCGGTCCATCTGGG
>JAEULC010000470.1 GCA_016792605.1 Rhodospirillales bacterium | reverse complement strand
GGCGGCCTTCCTGCGCACGCTGGCGCGCCATGCCGGCGCCGATTTCGATCTCTCGGGCGCGCGCGTCACGATCGGCCGGCCGGTGCGCTTCGCCGGCGCCGACCCCGACGACGCGCTGGCGATGCAGCGCTACCGCGACGCCTTTGCCCGGCTCGGCAGCCGCGACGCGCGCTACGTCTACGAGCCGGTCGGCGCCGCCTTCTCCTTCGCCCGCACGCTGGATCGCGACGCGACGGTGCTGGTCGCCGATTTCGGCGGCGGCACCAGCGACTTCTCGGTCATGCGCTTTTCGCGCAAGGGCGGCGCGCTCCGCGCCGAGCCGCTCGGCCATGCCGGCGTCGGCGTCGCCGGCGACACGTTCGACGCGCGCATCATCGACCGCATCGTGGCGCCGCGCCTGGGCAAGGGCGCCAGCTACCGCTCCTTCGACAAGGTGCTGCCGGTGCCGCACCACTACTACTCCAAGCTCAGCCGCTGGAACGAGCTTGCGCTCATGAAAGGCAGCGCCGACCTGCGCGAGCTGCGCGACCTGGCGCGCTCGGCCGACGATCCCGGCCCGCTCCACGACTTCATCGCGCTGGTCGAGCACGACCTCGGCTTTCCCCTCTACCGCGCCGTGTCCGCGACGAAGGTCGCGCTCTCGTCCCACGACCAGGCCGAGTTCCGCTTCACCGACGGCGACGTGGACATCGGCGCCACGATCGCGCGGGCGGACTTCGAGCAGTGGATCGCCGAGGACCTGGACCGCATCGCCGCCACCGTCGACCAGGTGATGAAGACCGCCAATCTCAAGTCGCGCGACATCGAGAAGGTATTCCTGACCGGCGGCACGTCCTTCGTCCCCGCCGTCCAGCGCCTCTTCGCCCAGCGCTTCGGCCAGGACAAGCTCACCTCCGCCGACCAGTTCGAATCGATCGCCTACGGCCTGGCGCTGATCGGGCAGAGCGCGGCGCCGGAGCAGTGGGCGGTGAAGGGGTGAGGGCTACTGCTTGAAGCAGTTCTCGCGATGCCATCGTAAGAAGACGGGATGAGGGCGCTCCAGCGGCCGCCGAGGTGGGTAGGCGAAGCCACTCGGATTGATGAGCGTTTTAACGCTCTCGGGATCGTTGACCTGACGTGAGATCAAAATTTGTAGGTCATCCGACAGACTCAGCAGCCCTCGATCGAACATCCAATGCACGGTGCCCGAGAGTGCAATTCCGTTGCTGACAATGTCTGGGCCGTTTGATTCTACCGGCCGGATATGGGCCGCAGCTACTTCGGCGCGACCCCTGCCGTTGATCAGCTTGAGGCCACTAATGGCGCAGCGTTCAGAGTAGGCTCGTAGTACGATTGTCCGAAAGACGCGGTCGCGCATGATCCTAGACACTGTGAAGCTCGTTCGGTCACGAGCTTGCTCAAACTCGAAAGGGAGGCGCTCTTCTTGAAGGCCCGAGTGCGGGCGCGCCTCGTCGACTCGCGGAAGCGGAGGTTCGACTTCGTCAAAACCGATGGCAACAATGCGATTGAAATCGTTTGGTGTGATCGGACGGACCGCCGATTGAGCACGACCCGAAATTCGTCCTTGCTCGTTTAAGACACCCTGCTCGATCACGCCCGATCCGTCTCTAAATGGAACTGGATTTACAAAGTCGAGATAGCTTCCCGGCTCGATAATGGCGAGATACATGCCGGCCGCTTTAGGGTCAGGTATAACTTTCGCAACTTTCGCCACAGCGAAGTAGCCGCGCGTGTCGGCAATTTTGCGAGGCTCATAGTAGATGATCCAGTCATCCACACAGGACTGGACGCGGCCGAGATATTGCTCGGGGAACTGATAACGTTCGGCGGGACTATCGTCGTAGATCGAGTCGGATCGGTGGATGAAGACCCCGTACCCCATGGATGCATTTGCCCACTCACTTTCGACCAGCTCCCATAGCTAGTCGTGACTCCTGAGCCTCTCCAGGAAGCACGAGTGATTGGATTTTGTCAGCAGGGGTTGTGGGCCCGCCGGAGTTTCGAGCTGTGACCGCGCAGATATGGCTTCAAAGCTTGTTCACAAAGATTTGGCGCACCCGGCAAGATTCGAACTTGCGACCTCTGCCTTCGGAGGGCAGCGCTCTATCCAGCTGAGCTACGGGTGCCTGCCGTCGATGCCGTGCCCCTGTCACCGTCGACGGGGGCGGGCGGCCGAACCGGGCGCAATCTAGGGCAAGCCGGGGGCGGGTGCAATCCGGGCGCGCTGGCGCTGGCGAAGGAACCGAAGGCGCTGAAAGGCCTCAGTTCACATCCAGCATCTGGACGTCGCGGGCGTACCAGCGGGTGGGGCCGGCGACGAAGCGGGCCTCGATGCGGCGGTTGACCGCGGGCTGGCCGGCGATCGACGCGCGCACCTGGGCGACGCAGACATGGCCGAGGCGCTCGTCGCCCGAGCGGCGGCAGTCGAGCTTGCGGACCTCGGCGATCTTGAGGTCGAACTGCGCCTCGAAGCGCAGATTGGGCCGGATCGCGGGCTTCTGGGCCTCGGCATCCGCCGCCGCGGCTTCTTCGCGGGTCAGCGCCTCGGCATGGCGCCGGGCCTGGTCGTAGAGCCGCGCCTGGTTGCGCGCCTGCTCGGCCCATTCCGTGTGCATGGTCTCGAGCCCCTGGCGAATCGCGGCCTCGTCCGGCTCGCCGGAACAGGCGGCCAGCAGCGGCAGCAGCGCGATCAGGGGAAAGTAGGCGAAACGCATCCTGCGTCGGTCCTCTGGCGGCCTAGAAGCGCAGGACCGAGCTGTAGAGCAGCAATCCCACGACGGCCAGGCAGTTGATGCCCAGGGCCGAGGCGAACAGGAACAGGAAATTGCCCATGGTGGCGACCGGGCGGCGGCCGCGCTCGGCGGACAGGCGCTCGGCCGAGCGGCGCTCGGGGCCGGCGACCAGGGTCAAGTAGTAGCGGCCGAAGGGCAGGGGCACGCTGACGCGGATGTCCACGGGGTGCGCCATCCACACCCGGTCCCCGGCCTGCAGGCCGCGCTCCAGGCCCATCGCCTTGGCGGTCTCGACCGCCGTGCTGGAATGCTCCATCTCTCGCCCACCGGGCCGTTCTGGCCCGCTCCCTTGGCCGGCGTGCATGGGTGCCGGACGGTCACGGTTTTACCCCCGCCGCGTTAAGACGGCGTAAAAGCCTGTGGCAGGAAGCCGCCGGCCCAGGGGTGGTGCCGCCGCGGTGGCTTGGTCCTAAGCCCTTGTTGCGCTAGGCTTGCCGCGCCGCCGGCAGGTCCCTGCCGGATCGGCGGGGAAGCGCAAAAAAGGAACAAGATCATGGGCGTGAAGGCCGAGGAACTGAAGGCCGAGCTGGTCGCGCGGGTCCAGGCGATGGTGCGCGAGCGGGTGCCGGCGGGCCGCGCCGAGCAGGCCGGGGCCTTCGTGGCCCAGTTCCACGCCAACATGCCGCCGGGCGACCTGGTCGACACGCCGGCCGACGAGCTCTATGGCGCCGCCATGGCGCTGTGGAACTTCGCGCAAGTCCGCCCGGCCGGCGCGGCCAAGCTGCGCGCCTACAACCCGACCATGGCCGAGCATGGCTGGCGCTCGCGCCACAGCATCGTCGAGATCGTCAACGACGACATGCCG
>JAEULC010000037.1 GCA_016792605.1 Rhodospirillales bacterium | reverse complement strand
GTCGATGGGAGGGTCGACGGGGGGACGCCGTTCCTCGGTGCCGCCATAGCCTAGCAGGCTCGTCGTGGCGCAGCGAAAGCCGGGGCCCAGGGACGCGATCACCGGGCGCCACGCGGCGCCCGTGCTGCAGGAGCCGGGGACGAGCACGATGGCGTGCCCGTCCCTGCTTTCCGCGTAGTCGATGCGTCCCTGGTCCTCGGCGATCATGCGCGGGTGACGACAACCTCCAGATATTCGCTCGGCAGCACCAGCGTGGCGTCGCCCGAGCGGTTGAACTGGCCCATCAGCGCCCGCAGGTCGCCTTCGAGCAAGCCCTGCTTGGCCGGCTCGAGCCCCGCGAAGGTCTTCAGGACGGGACCATAGTAGGTCTTGAACACGTCGAGGAAGTGGTCGGCCGAGCGGTAGCGAAACACGAAGTCGCGCTTCGTCGCCTTGATCGACCGCGCCGTGCCCTGGAACAGCTCCTCCAGCCGGGCCTCGGTGCCCCACAGCGCGGGCGACTTGGCGCCGGCCGGCGGCGGCATGTGCTTGCCGATGGTCTTGAACACCTGGCCGATGAACCCGCCGGGGGTCCAGTTGGCCAGACCGATCTTGCCGCCGCTGCGGCAGACGCGCGCCATTTCCTGCGCCGCCTTGTCCTGGTCGGCGGTGAACATCACGCCGAAGGTCGAGACCACCGCGTCGAACGCGCCATCTTTGAACGGCATTGCCTCGGCATCGGCCTCGCGGAACTCGATGTTCAGGCGCTCGGCCTGGGCGCGCTCCTGGCCGCGCGCCAGCAGCGCCGGCACGTAGTCGGTCGAGGTCACGTCGCACCAGCGCCGGGCGGCGGCCAGCGACACGTTGCCGTTGCCGGCGGCGACGTCGAGCACCTTCTGCCCGGAGCGCAGGTCCATCGCCTCGCACAGGTTTTCGCCGACGATCTGCAGCGTCGTGCCGACGATCGCATAGTCGCCCGAGGACCAGGCGCCCTGCTGCTTGGTCTTCAGGGCCTTGAGGTCGACGGGCGGCGGGGCGGCCGGGGGCGCGGAAACCGGCATCGCCGCGGAAGCGGGAGTGACCATTGTTGCTCTCCATCTGGACGGTTGGGTCTGGTATGCTGGCGCCCGCCCTGCTCGAGGGACGGCGCCGTGCCCGTCGTGGTGCCGAGCACCCCGGGGCGTTGAGAGCAACCCTAGCCAGCAGCGATGGAACCCAGCGTGGTAGCCGGCGTGGAAATGCCCGTGGAATTGCGCATCCGCCTGCTGGGGTCGATCACGATCTCGCGCGCCGGGGCCGCGGTGACGATGCCGTCCTCGCGCAAGCTGCGTGCCCTGCTGGCCTATCTCGCCCTCGCGCCGGCGCCGGTGACGCGCAGCCAGCTCTGCGAGCTCTTGTGGGAGGTGCCGAACGACCCGCGCGGCGAACTGCGCTGGTGCCTCAGCAAGCTGCGCGGCGCGATCGACGGAGAAGGCCGCCAGCGCGTGGTGACGGAGGGCGACACCGTGCGCCTCGACCTCGCCGGGGCGGATGTCGATGCGCTGGCGATCGCCCGGGCCATGCAGGACGGCGTCGCCGGGCTTTCGCCCGACCGGCTGGCCACGCTTGCCGAGCTCTTCGCCGGCGACTTCCTCGACGGCCTGGAGATCGAGCGCAGCCCTGGTTTCACCACCTGGCTGACGGCGCAGCGCCGGCGCTTGCGCGCCTGCCACGCCGCGGTGCTGGAACGCCTGGCCGCGACGGCCGGGGACGACCGCGCTCTCGCCTATCTCGAGCGCTGGCTGGCCCTGGCGCCCTTCGACCAGCGCGTCCACGAGAACCTGCTGCGCGCGCTGGCGCGACAAGGCCGCCTGCGCGAGGCGGAGGAGCATCTCGCCGCCACCGCGACCCTGTTCGAGGCGGAAGGCCTGGATATGGCCCCGATCCGCGCCGCCTGGCGCGCGGCACGCGGCCAGGCGGTTCCGGCGACACCGGCACCGGCGCGCGCGGACGATCAGCCGCGCGCCGCGCGCCGCGCCTCGGTCGCGGTCATGCCGTTCGTCGAGCAGACCGCGCTGGCGCCGCTCGGCGGTCCCGGCGACGGGTTGGCGCATGACATCATCACGCGGCTGGCGAAGCTGCGCAGCCTGTTCGTGATCGCGCAGGGTTCGGTGTTCGCGCTGGCCGAGCGCAGCATCGGCCCGGAGGAAGCAGGCCGCATGCTCAATGTCGACTACGTGGTCGGCGGCAGCCTGCGGCGCCAGGGCCGGCGCCTGACGGTCGCGGTCGAGCTGGTCGAGACGCGCAGCGCGCGGATCGTCTGGGCCGAGATCTTCGACCACGCGCTCGATGACGCCTTCCTGGTGCTCGACGAGATCGGCAACCGCATCGTCGCGTCGATCGCCAGCGAGATCGAAACGGTGGAGCGCAACCGCGCGATCCTGAAGCCGCCCAGCTCGCTCGACGCCTGGGAAGCGCATCACCGCGGCCTGTGGCACATGTACCGCTTCAACAAGGCGGACAACGAACAGGCTCGGCTCTTCTTCCAGAGGGCGATCGCGCTCGACCCCACCTTCGCGCGCGCCCATGCCGGCCTGTCCTTCACCCACTGGCAGAGCGCCTTCCAGGGCTGGGCGCCGCGCGCGGCCGAGATCGCGCGCGCCTACGAGGCGGCGGGGCAAGGGCTGATGGTCGACGACCGCGACCCCGCCGCGCACTGGGCGATGGGGCGCGCGCTGTGGTTGCGCGGCACGCAGGACGCGGCGGTGCTGGAACTGGAGCACGCGATCGAGCTCAGCCCCAATTTCGCGCTCGGGCACTACACGCTCGCCTTCGTGCATTCCCAGGGCGGCGACGCGGCCGCCGCGCTCGACTATTCCGACCACTCGCGGCACCTGAGCCCGTTCGACCCGCTGCTGTTCGGCATGCTCGGCAGCCGCGCCATGGCCCTGGTGCGGCTTGGCCGCTTCGACGAGGCGGCGGACTGGGGCGTGAAGGCCGCCGCCCGGCCCAACGCCCATGCGCATATCCAGGCGATCGCCGCCTATTCCCTGGCGCTTGCCGGGCGGCTCGACGAGGCGCAGCGCCATGAGCAGCGCATCCGCCGGATCAACCCCGCCTACCGCGTCGAGGACTTCCTGACGGCCATGCAGATGTGCGCGGAGGGCCAGGCACGGTTCCGCGAGGGTGCCCGGCTCCTGTCGGCGGCCTGACCCCGTCTACTGTGGCGGCGTCCAGCCGGGCGGCGCCCACAGATAGTTCCAGCGGTCGCGCCAGCGTCGTGCGCGAAAGAGGTCCTTGAGGATCGACCAGAACTCCTCGTAGCAGACGACGACGGGGTTGTAGGGCCGCGAGCGCGGATGGACGAGGCCGTAGACCGTCTTGATCTCCGGCCGCTCGGCCTCGTAGGTGCCGAAGAGCCGGTCCCAGATCAGCAGCACGCCGCCGAAGTTCTTGTCGAGATACTCGGGATTGCTGGCGTGGTGGACGCGATGTGCCGAGGGCGTGTTGATGAGCCACTCCAGCCCGGCTATGCGCGGGACGAGTTCGGTATGCACGAAGAACTGGTACATTAGCCCGACGGAGACGAAGCCCATCACGTATTTCGGGTCGAATCCGATCCAGATGATCGGCAGGTAGAACAGGAACACGCCCGAGAGCAGCGGCGTCCAGGATAGGCGGAAGGCGGCCGAGAACACCATCTCCTCGATCGAGTGGTGCACGCTGTGCGACGCCCACATCAGCCGGACGCGGTGCGAGCACCGGTGCTCGACATAGAAGGCGAAGTCGGTCAGGAGGAACAGGGCGACGATCGCCGGCAGGTGATGCCAGTCCAGCGCGATCGGGATCGTGGTCAGCCGGAATTCGTAGACCGCCACCGCCAGCACCGTATAGAGGATGCCGTGCGTGGCGGCCTGCGTCACCAGATGCCCCGCCCAGATCAGCAGCGAGACGCCGGTGTGCTTCACCGGGTAGGCCCTGCCGCGCAGGATCATCACCAGGGCCTCGGCCAGGATCACGAACAGGAAGATGGGCAGGACCATGCCCAGCGGCGCCTGGAACAGGTGA
>JAEULC010000362.1 GCA_016792605.1 Rhodospirillales bacterium | reverse complement strand
TCGCCGGCCGCCGCCGCGTCCCAGGTCGGCGCGCCGAGCCCGGTGACGACGAGCAGCGCGGGCTGGTCCTTCAAGAGGCGCGCGACGAGGTCGCGGCGGCGCAGCGCGTAGGCATCGGCGCGGGCGGTGTCTTGCGTCATTTCACGAAGCTCTTGGCGCCGATCAGGCGCTGCGACAAAAGGACGGCGACGGCCTGCGGGCCTTCGAAGGCCATGCGCGCGGCGGCGGCGACGGTGGGCTCGACCTCCTCGGGGGTGTCGGCGCGGAAGCACAGCACGCCGGCAAGCTCCAGCACCTCGGGCGTGGCGCGGCCCATCGGCACCTGCCAGGGATTGAACTCGCCCCACTCGCCGCGCATCGTGACGATCATCAAGAGCGGCAGGCGGCAGATCTTCGGCAGGCTCAGCATGTTGATGCAGTTGCCGACGCCGGAGGACTGCATCAACAGCGCGCCGCGCTGGCCGCCGAGCCAGGCGCCGGCGAGCACGGCGACGCCTTCCTCCTCGGTCGTCAGCGGCACCACAGCGATGCGGTTGTCGGCGCCGCAGAGCTGGATCAGGCGCTTGTGGCCGGCGTCGGGCACATGCGCCACCTGGCGCACGTCCCATTGCCGAAGCTGGCGGTGAATCTGGTCGGGCCAGTCGATGGCAGGTTCGGACAACGGGCAGGACTCCGGGCAGCGGCGGGAGGCCGCATCCCTAGCACGAAGCCGCCGGTCGAGACTAGAACCCGGAAAAACTAGAACAGGGTCGCGCGCGCCCGCTGCAGCAGGGATTCCGCCGTGTCGCCCGGGGCCAGCGACGCGCAGCCGCCGTCGACCCACAGCCGCACGGGCTGCATCACTTCCTCGGTCAGGTTGAACTCCGAGGTCGACAGGATGGCGCCGATGCGATGCACCATCTTGGTGCATTCCTCCTGCGGCGTGTCGGGCAGGACCACGCACAGCTCGTCGTTGCCCATGCGCGCGACCATGTCCTCGACCCGGATCAGGCCGGTGATCCAGTTCGCCATCTTGCCCATCAGCATGTCGCCGGCCTCGGAGAAGAACTTGCGCTTCACGTCCGAGAGGTTGTTGAGCGAGAAGATGGCAATCGACAGGTGGCGCCCGTCGCGCTGGGCGTCGTGCACCAGCGTGTCGAGATGCGGCGTCAGGAAGCTCTCGGGGAAGACGTTGTCCTTGCCGCCGGGGACGACCGCCTGGAACACCGTGTCGAAGGCCTGGCGCAGCGCCCAGCGGTGGCGCTGGCGGCGGACCAGCACGTCGATGCCGGTGGCCAGCGCCGCCTTTTCCAGCGGCAGGCCCAGCGCCATCGAGGCGCCGTAGCGGTAGGGATCGCCGCCGTCGTCGAACGTGCCCTCGCTGTGCAGCATCATGACGGGCAGGTTGAACAGGCTGGGATTGTTGCGCAGGTGGCTGGAGAGGTAGAGCATCGGCTCGGCCGACTCGCGCCGGCCGTCGGCGGCGACGACCATGGCGTCGTAGCGTTCGTTCTCGACCGCGCTGCCGGCGCGGTAGGGATCGCCCTCGACCGTCAGCGCGTAGCCGCCGTTGAGCGCCGAGCGCACCACGCGCTCGGTCATGCCGCCGGGGCGGGCCACGACCATCACGCGGCACTTGCCTTCCTCGGCGGCGAGCGCCGGTTCCGCGGCGAGGATGCCGATGCGGCGCGCGGTCTCGATCCGGCGCTGCAGTTCCGAGCGCATCGTCCACAGGCGGCACAGCGGGCGCAGCCGCGCCAGCAGGACGGACGGATTGATCGCGCCCTCGACGATGTCGTCGGCGCCGGCGGCGATGCAGGTCTGGCGCGCCGCATCGGTCAGCGTCGGCGCCACCACCACCACGCGCAGCGCGGCCGGGGCCGCCGCCTTCACGTCATGGGTCAGGGCGGCGAAATCGGCGTCGGGCAGGGACGCGCCCAGCATGACAACGTCGGGATTGAGCTCGCCGAGGAGGGACAGGGCGGTGGCGCCGGAGGCGGCGGCGGACACGCGGTAGCCGCTGTCGGCCAGCATGACCGCGAGCCGGCCGCGGTCGACGTCGTCGGCCGAGGCAACCAGGACATGGGCGGCGTGCGGCATTTCGGCCTTTCCTTTTTCCTTTGCGCTATGGTCAGTTATGGGCGGGACTGGTTAAGGAACAATTGAGCAATTCCATGGCGCTAACCGGCAGCATTTCCGTGGATTTATCGGGGGCGAGCGCCATCGTCACGGGCGCCGGGACGGGGCTTGGCCGGCATTTCGCCCTGACCCTCGCCCGCGCCGGGGCCAAGGTGGCGCTGTGCGGCCGGCGGCTGGAGCCGCTGCAGGAGGTCCAGGGCGCGATCGAGGCCTTCGACGGCCGCGCCCTGCCGGTGATCCTCGACGTGGCCGACGCCGCCAGCGTGCGCGCCGGCGTCGCCGCGGCCGAGCAGGAGCTCGGCGCGCTGACGATCCTGGTCAACAACTCGGGCATCGTCGTCGACAAGCCGGCGCTCGAGCAGGACGAGGCCGAGTGGGACCGCGTGCTGGACACCAACCTCAAGGGCGCCTTCCTGATGGCCCAGGAGGTCGCGCGCCACATGGTCCGGCTCGGCCATGGCGGATCGATCGTGAACATCGCCTCGATCCTGGCCCAGCGCGCGTCGGCCCGGGTCGTCGGCTACGCCGCGTCCAAGGCCGGGCTGGAGCACCTGACCCGCGCGCTGGCGGTCGAATGGGCCCGGCACGGCATCCGGGTCAACGCCATCGCCCCGGGCTATATCGAGACCGACATCAACCGCGACTTCCTCCTGAGCCCGGCCGGCCAGTCGATCGCCAAGAAGGTGCCGATGCGCCGCTTCGGCCGGCCCGAGGACCTGGAAGGCGCGCTGCTGCTGCTCTGCTCGCCCGCCGCCGCCTACATGACCGGCAGCGTCATCACCGTCGACGGCGGCCAGACGGTGACGTTGTGACGCGGGACGGCAGGGCGGCCGGCTCGGCATGTTGGCCAGCATGTAGTCCAGCGTTGGCCATGATGACGGACTACCTGCTCGCCAAGATGCGGACCTGACCGCACCTCTTCCATCCGAAGGAAACGCCCATGGATTTCTCGCTTCCCCCCGACCTGGACCAGCTCCGCCTGCGCATCCGCGCCTTCGTCGACGAGCACTGCATCCCGGCCGAGGACGATCCGAAGAACTACGACGCGCATGAGAACATCGCCGAGGCGCCGTTGCAGGCCCTGCGCGCGAAGGCCAGGGCCGCGGGCATCTGGGCGATGCAGACCTCGAAGGAGCAGGGCGGCATGGGCCTCGGCCGCGTCGCGATGGCGGCGTGCTACGAGGAGATGGCGCGCTCGATCTTCGGCCCCGTCTCGTTCAACAGCGCCGCGCCGGACGACGGCAACATGATGTTGCTGGATACGGTCGCGACGCCGGCGCAGAAGGAGCGCTGGCTCCGGCCCATCGTCGACGGCAAGGTGCGCTCGGCTTTCGTCATGACCGAGCCGATGCCGGGCTCGGGCTCCGATCCCTCGGCGATGCTGACCGGAGCGACCAAGCGCGGCGACACCTGGCTCGTCAAGGGCCGCAAGTGGTTCATCACCGGCGCCGACGGGGCGGAGCACTTCATCCTGATGGCGCGCACCTCGGACGACAAGCGGCGCGGATTGACGGCCTTCCTGTTCCACCGCGACCAGCCGGGCTGGAAGATCGTCAGGCGCATCCCGATCATGGGTCCGGAGGAGCATGGCGGGCATTGCGAGGTCGATTTCGACGGGCTGGAGATCAGGGACGAGAACCGGCTGATGGGCGAGGGCGACGGGCTGAAGGTGACCCAGATCCGCCTCGGCCCCGCGCGCCTCACCCACTGCATGCGCTGGCTCGGCATGGCCAAGCGCGCGCTGGAGATCGCCACGCCCTATGTCCGCGAGCGCGTCAGCTTCGGCCACACGCTCGCCCAGCACGAGGGCGTGCAGTGGATGCTGGGCGAGGCGGTGATGCAGATCGAGATCGGCCGCCTCCTGACCATGCGCGCCGCCAGGAAGCTCGACCAGGGCGAGATCCCGCGCGCCGAGCTGTCGATGGCCAAGGTCCATGTCGCCGATACGCTGCACAGGGTCGTCGACACCGCGATCCAGCTGATGGGCGCCAAGGGCTACAGCCGCGACACCAGGCTCGAATGGATGTACCGCTACGCCCGCCAGGCCCGCCTGGTCGACGGCGCCAGCGAGGTCCACAAGATGGTGCTCGCCCAGCAGTACCTGAAGCAGGGCGGCGAGATGTGGAAGTGGGGGTGAGGGGGCTAGACGACGGTCAGGATCTTGCCGGCCACTCCCAGCACCTTCGTCGCGAAATCCAGCAACTGCCGCACGCGCTTCAGTGTCGCGAGCTCGACCGCGAGATTGCCGGTCGCCGCGTTCAGCGCGTCGGTGTTGGCGCGCATCCGGTCGACGATCGCGGCGATCGCCTGGATCTCCAGCTTCTGCACCTTGTCGGTGATCTCCTTGACCGTCCGCGACGTCTCGATCACCTCGTCGTCCGACAGCGTGCCGGACTTCATCTTTTCCTGCAGCTCGTACTTCGTTTGCTGCAGCACCGCGCCGGTCTGCTGAAGCTGCTCGACGAACTGGCGCTCCTCGGCGCTCAGACCGTGCTGGCGCTTGTTGCCGCCGCTCATGTCGCCGGTGGTCATGGCGTGTTCTCCCGCCGGGCCGCCTCGAAGGCGCCGATCAATACGTTGATGTAGGCAGCCGCCTGTTCGAGATTGCCGAGCGCGCCGGCCTTGCCCTGCAGCAGGTTCTCGAACGCCGCGCGCAGCAGGTGCGCGGCATCGAGCGCCTGGGAGATCGGGCTCGGCCCGGGCTCGGTCGACAGGACCTTCATCGACTTCTCGAGCCAGTCCGGCGGCAGCGGCTTCGACAGGTCGGCGTACTGCGCCGCCAAGTCCTGGCGCGTCCGGATCGCCACCCATTCGTAGCCGCGCGCGACCTCGAACCGGCGCATCGCCGCGAACATGGCTTCCTGCAGCGCGATCGCGTCGCCGACCGGCTGCTGGTAGGTTTCCAGATGTCTTCGCAGGCGTTCGTTGCGGTATTCCGCCACGGCCAGTCGGACGAACGGTTGTAGGAGCGAAGCGGCGGAGAACTGCGAGCCGACGACGGAGAAAGTCGCGCTCGCGCCGGTGAGCTGACCGAGTTTCTGAGCGAAGCCGGCGGCGCTCGCGCCGGCCGCTTCAGGCTCGATATCACTCGCAAGCGCACGAAGCGCGACGAAGTAGTCGCGTAGCGCGGTGGCGTGTTCCTTCGCGCCGGCGAGCTGCTTGCGATAGGCCATCGTGTTGTCGAAGGTGTTCTTCGCGGTTTCCGCAAGGTCGCGCTGCAATTGGTCGACGACCGGCTTCGGCCGGCCCGCGGCTGCCGCCTCGGATGCCTTGCGGTTGTTGACGGCGATATCCGTGAGCTGGGTTCGGACGAATTGTTCGTAGGCGTAGTCGTAGGCGCCCGGCGCGCTGTCGCTGAACGTGGCGCCCGCATTTGCGAACTTCGCGAAGTCCGCGCTGCCAGCGCCGCAGGCGCTGAGCAGCAGGGCGGCAACGAGCAGCGCCGTCGCCTTCAGGCGAGGCCCGAAGAAGCCGTTCATGGCTGCATGTCCCACGGATCAAACCCGGGACATAGTGGCGCTTACCCGCGGCGTCCGTCAATCAACGCGGGTGGCGAGCGCAATCGCGTTCATACGCGCAAACGGCGGAATCAGCGGGAAAGCCTAGATGATCTTGCTGCGGATGTAGGTGACGATGATCTCGGCGGCGATCACGACCGAGAAGATCGTGAGCAGCGTCAGGGCGACCTGGTCCCAGTAGAGCAGGTTCAGCGCGTCGTCGAGCGCCATGCCGATGCCGCCGGCGCCGACGAGGCCGAGGACGGCGGACTCGCGGATGTTGATGTCCCAGCGGAACAGCGCGATCGACCAGAAGGAGGGCTGCACCTGGGGCCAGTAGGCCTTGAGCATCAGCGACAGCCAGGGCGCGCCGGTGGCGGTCAGGGCCTCGACCGGGCCCTTGTGCGCCTCCTCCAGCGCCTCGGCGAGCAGCTTGCCGACGAAGCCGACCGAGCGGAAGGCGATGGCGAGCGTGCCGGCGAGGCCGCCCGGCCCGAAGACCGCCACGAACAGCAGCGCCCAGACCAGCGAGTTGACCGAGCGCGACGAGACCAGGATGAACTTGCCGAGCAGGCGCAGCGCGGGCCAGCGCGTGATGTTGGTCGCGACCATCAGCGCCACCGGCACGGCCATGATCAGCGCCAGCACCGTGCCGAGCGTGGCGATGTGCAAGGTCTCGATCAGCGCGGCGTGGACGGTCTTGGGGTAGTAGGCCCAGTCGACCGGCCACATGCGCGCGAACAGGTCGACGATCTGCGCCGGCGCGTCCTCCAGGAACTCGGGGATGATGTCGACCGAGTTGATGCTCTGGATCAGCGCGGCGACGGCGACCAGGTAGAACGCGTAGCGGATCAGGCGCTGGCGCGGGGTGAAGCGCTGCCACTCGCGGCGGATGCCCGGGCTCTCCACCGTCGTCGCCATCGGGGCGGTCACTGGAACGCCTTCCGCACCCAGCCCGACACGATCTCGCCGATCATAATCATCGAGATGATGCAGATCAGGATCGTCAGCACGAAGTCGTAGTCGAAGCGCTGGAAGGCGGTGAACAGCGTCGAGCCGATGCCGCCGCCGCCGACGATGCCGACCATGGTCGAGTTGCGCAGGTTCGAATCGAGCTGGTAGGTCGAGAAGCCGATGAAGCGCGCCAGCACCTGGGGCTGCACCGCCATGATCAGCACGTTGCCGAAGCCGGCGCCGGTCGCGCGCACCGCCTCGACCTGCTTCAGCGAGATTTCCTCGATCGCCTCGGCGAAGAGCTTGGCGATGAAGCCGATCGAGGCGACGATCAGCGCCATGATGCCGGCCAGCGCGCCGAAGCCGACCGCCTTCACGAACAGGATCGCGACGATGACCGGGTGGAAGCTGCGGCACATGGCGATCAGCCCGCGCGTCGGCCAGGTGACCCAGGCCGGCATCAGGTTGCGCGCCGCCAGGAGGCCGATCGGCATCGCCACGGCCACGCCGATCACGGTCGCGATGATCGAGATCTCCAGGCTCTCCAGCAGCCCCTTCGACAGCAGGTCCCACTTGCCCAGCAGCGGCGGCAGCATGCGGCCGATGAACTTTGCGCCGTTGTCCAGGCCGACGACGAAGCGCTCCCAGGTCAGCTCGAACAGCGACGCCGCATAGAAGGAGTAGGCGACGAGCGCGACCCAGCCGAGCCGCGCCCCCCAGTTGACCGGGAACGGGTTCTGCCGCGTGGCGGCGACGGGCTGGGAGGCGGCCGTGCTCAAAGCCAGGCCTCGCCGCCGTAGATCTGCTTCAGGTGGTCGTCGCGCAACTGATCCGGAGGGCCGTCAAAGACGATCGCGCCGCCGGTCATGCCGACGACACGCTGGGCGAAGCGCTTGGCCAGCTCGACATTGTGGATGTTGACGATCACCGGGATGTTGCGCTTGGCCGCGAGGCCGGTGATCAGCTCCATGATCTCGACCGAGGTCTTGGGATCGAGCGAGGAGGTGGGCTCGTCGGCGAGCAGCAGGTCGGGGTCCTGCATCAGCGCGCGGGCGATGCCGATGCGCTGGCGCTGGCCGCCCGACAGCGCGTCGGCGCGATGCCCGGCGCGGTCGGCCAGGCCCACGGCGTCCAGCAGCTCGAACGCCTTGTCGATGTCCCCGGCCGGGAACTTGCGCAGCCAGGCGCGCCAGGGCGCCACGTAGCCGAGGCGGCCGCACAGCACGTTCTCGATCGCGGTCAGGCGCTCGACCAGGTTGTATTCCTGGAACACCATGCCGATGCGCCGGCGGGCCGCGCGCAGGTCGCGGCCGCGCAGCTTGGCCAGGTCCTGGTCCAGGAACAGGATCTCGCCGCCGGTCGGCTCGACCAGGCGGTTGACGCAGCGGATCAGCGTCGACTTGCCGGTGCCGGACGGGCCGATGATCGCGGTGACGCCGCTGCCGGCGAACTCCACCGAGACGTCCAGCAGCACCGGCTTGCCGGGCGTGTATTCCTTGCGCAGGTTTCGCAGCACAAGCGAACGGCCCGGGGAGGAGCCCCGGGCCGGTGTCGCGTGGCCGTTGGCGACGGCAGCCGTCACGGCTTCTTCTGCTGCTGCTGCAGCTTCTCTTGCGCCTTCTTCGCCATGGCGGCCTTCTCGGCCTCGGTTTCCTTCTCGTACTGCGCCTTGTTGTAGGGCGTGCCCGAGGCCTCGGCGACGTTGCGCACGATCTCCCAATCCTTCTTGTAGGTGATCGGGTAGAAACGGTCGTCGCCGTTGAACTCCTTGGTCATCTCGGGCGTGAAGCGGAAGTCGTAGAAGCACTTCTTCAGCTTCTCGGCGAAGGCCGGCTCGAGATCGTGGGCGTAGGCGAAGGACGAGGTCGGGAAGGTCGCGCTCTTGTAGATCACGCGGATCGTCTCGGGCTTGATCGTCCCGCGCGTGATCATGCGCTCGAGCACGTCCGAGGCGACCGGCGCCGCGTCGTAGTCGCCCGAGATCACGCCCAGCGCCGACTTGTCGTGGCCGCCGGAGTAGACGACGTTGTAGTCCTTTTCCGGCGTCAGCCCGAGGCTAGGGAACAGCGCGCGCGGCGCGAGGTTGCCCGAGTTCGACGAGGCCGAGGTGTGCGCCACCTTCTTGCCCTTCAGGTCCGCCAGCGCCTTGTAGGGGCTGTCGGCCTTCACCACCATGGCGAGATGGTAGCCGCGATACTGCTGGCCGGTGCCCTTGGCCGCGAACGGGATCGCGCCGGCCATGTTGACCGCGAAGCCGGTCGGACCGGTCGAGAACCCGGCGACATGCAGGCGGCCCGAGCGCATCGCCTCGATCTCGGCCGAGTTCGACTGTACCGGGTAGTAGACCACCTTCTTGGACGTGCACTTGCCGAGATAGTCGGTCAGCGGCTTGAAGATGTTCTCGTAGACCGCGGGATCCTCGACCGGCGTGTAGGCGAAGACCAGGGTCGACGGGTTGCGCAGCTTCTTCTTGTCGGCCGGGACGTCGGCGACCAGGTCGTTGTTGTCGTCGCAGTAGATCGTGTCGAGGTGGCCGCGGTTCTTGCAGGCGGCCTGCTGCGCCTCGGCCGGCGAGGGGGTCATGAAGCCGAGGCTGACGGCGGCAAAGGCGCCTGCCAGGAGCAGCGATTTTGCGGTCATTGGTTCCTCCAGGTGAGCAGTCGTTTCTTCTAGGGCCGGCCGACGCCGCCGGGTCGCAAAGATGACGGATTTATTACGCTGCCGGGAGGGGGACGGCAAGGCCGGGTTTCGTGTTCCGGCTAGGCGAGGGAGGCCGACAAAACGCCGGCAAGCTGCTCGGCCGTATAGGGTTTGGGTAGGTGAAATACCCGGGTCATCGGGCGGCCGCCATGCATCAGGTCGCCCTGGGACGCGCCGCTCGCGACGATGATCGGAAGACCTGCCCGTTTTTCGCGCAAGGCCACCGCCAGGTCCGCGCCGGGCATGTCCGGCAGGCCCAGGTCCAGGATCGCCACCGCGACCGCCGCGCCGGCGTCGATGGCCTTCAGCGCCGCCTGCGCGGTGCCGACATCCACCACCTCGAACCCCGCGTCGCGGACCATGTCGACCAGGCCGATGCGGATGATCGCGTCGTCCTCCACGACCAGCGCCAGGCGCCGGGCGCCGTCGCTCGGCGCCGCGGCGTTCGCCGCAGCGGCCGCAGCGGTGGCGGTCGCCGCCGGCTTCTCCACGGGCGCCGGGACACGGGCCAGCGCCGCGCGCATGCGCCGGGCCAGCTCCTCCTGCGTGTAGGGCTTGCTCAGGAGGATCACGTCGTCGTCCAGCCGCCCGTCGTGGATGATCGCGTTCTCGGTGTAGCCCGAGGTGTAGAGCACCGCCACCGAGGGGATCAGCTCCTTGGCGCGGCGGGTCAGGTCGCGTGTCTTGATCGGCCCGGGCATGACGACGTCGGTGAACACCAGGTCGATGCGGGCGCCGCTGGACAGGATCGCCAGTGCCGCCTCGGCGTTCTCGGCCTTGAGCACGTGGTAGCCGAGATCGGTCAGCGATTCCGACACGGCCTGGCGGACGCCGGCATCGTCCTCGACCACCAGCACGGTTTCGTCGCCGCCGACCGCGGGCTCGCCGGTCTCGACGACCGGCAGCTCCTCCGGCCGGCGCACGCGCGGCAGGTAGAGCTTGATCGTCGTGCCCTGGCCGATCTCGCTGTACAGCTTCACGTGGCCGCCGGACTGCTTGACGAATCCGTAGACCTGGCTCAAGCCCAGGCCGGTGCCTTCGCCCTCGCGCTTGGTGGTGAAGAAGGGCTCGAAGGCGCGCGCGGCCACGTCGGGCGGCATGCCGTGGCCGGTGTCGGTGACCGCCAGCATCACGTACTGGCCCGGCTGCACTTCGTCGTGGCGGGCGGCATAGGCCTCGTCCAGGAAGGCGTTGGCGAGCTCGATCGTCAGCTTACCGCCCTCGGGCATGGCGTCGCGGGCGTTGATCGCCAGGTTCAGGACCGCGTTCTCGACCTGGGTCGGGTCGACCATCGTGTTCCACAGGCCGCCGGCGACAACCGCCTCGACCTCGACGCGTTCGCCCAGCGTTCGGCGCAAAAGCTCGGTCATGTCGCCGATCAGCCGCGCGAGATTGGTCGCCCGCGGCACCAGGGGCTGGCGGCGCGCGAAGGCCAGGAGCTGGCCGGTCAGGCGCGCGCCGCGCTCGGTGCCCGCCATCGCGCTCCGCAGCCGCGCCTGCTGCCGCTCGTCGCCCTTAAGGTCGCGCGCCAGCAGGTCGAGGTTGGTCCGGATCACCTGCAGCAGGTTGTTGAAGTCGTGCGCCACGCCGCCGGTGAGGTGGCCCATCGCCTCGTTCTTCTGTGCCTGGCGCGCGGCCTCCTCGGCCTGCTTGCGGCGCGTCAGGTCGGAGCACGAGAACAGGTAGCCGCCGCCGGGCATCTGGTTGCGGAAGCACTCCAGGGACCTGCCGCCGAAGCTGACCTCGATCGAGCGCCCGGCATCGCTCGCGCCGGCCTCCTGCACCCGCTGGGCGAGCTGGTCGAAGATGCCGGAGTGCCGGTCGCGGTCGATCGCCGCGAAGCTGTCGAAGGCCTGGCCGGCATGGGCGAGCTGCTCGGGAAAGTCGAGCAGCGAGAAGAAGTGCTTGTTGTAGGCGACCAGCTTGTTCGACGGGTCGAAGGCGGCGATGCCGTCGCGCGTGCTGTCGAGCGCGCTCTGCAGCAGCGCCGCGTGGCGGGCGATGTCGGCCTCGGCGGCGCGCAGCTTGGTGTTGTTGCGGAACAGCAGCAGTCCGGCGCCGAGCAGCAGCACGAGCGCGACCAGCGACGCGCCCATGGTGACGTAGAGCGTGCGGCGCTCCGACTCCTGCGTCGCCAGCACGCGCTGGTCGAACAGCGCCTCCTCCTCGACCATCATGTCCTGCAGGATGCGGCGGATGCCGTCCATCAGGCGCTTGCCCTCGTCGGTCATCAGCAGCTTGTTGGCTTCGTCGATGCCACCGCGGCGCGCCGTGTCGATCGTGCGCTGCAGTTCGCCGACCTTGGCCTGGATCGCGTTCTCCAGTTCGCTGGCGCGCTGAATCTGGCTGCGGTTCCCCTGCACAGCGGCCTTCAGCCGGGCGAGCAGCCGCGGAATCTGCGCCATCGCGCGGTCATAGGGATCGAGATAGTCCTGGCGCTCGGTCAAAAGGAAGCCGCGCTGGCCGGTCTCGGCGTC
>JAEULC010000335.1 GCA_016792605.1 Rhodospirillales bacterium | reverse complement strand
TCGAAGTACCTGACGAAGCAGTCGGCCAGCAGCAGGACATCCGGCTTCGCCGGCTCGGCTTCGGTATCCTTCAGCGCGTCGCGCCGCCAGCGCGGCAGGGACCGGCGCGCGGCGAACCCGCCGAGCTTCTCGCTGAGCGTCGCCAGGCCGGGCACGGTGTCGCGCAGGTTCATCAGCGGCGCGATGATAGCGGCGGTCGGCGCGTAGGCCGGCAGATGCGCGACCAGCCACTCGCGCAGGCTGAGCTTGTTCTTCTGGCGGTACTGCGCCTGGACTTCCAGCTTCATCTTGGCAAGGTCGATACCGGTCGGGCATTCGCGCTTGCAGCCCTTGCAGCCGACGCAGAGATCCATCGTCGCCTTCATGTCTTGGGACACGAGGGCGTCGGGGCCGAGCTGGCCGGAGAGCGCGAGGCGCAGCGTGTTGGCGCGGCCGCGCGTGACGTGGATCTCGTCCCTGGTCGCACGATAGGACGGGCACATCACCCCGGCATCGGTGCGGCGGCAGGTTCCGTTGTTGTTGCACATCTCGACCGCGCCGCCGAACCCGCCCCAGGCCGACCAGTCGAACACGGTCTCAATCGCCGGCGTTTCGTAGCCCGGCTTGTAGCGGAACAGGCCGCGGTCATCCATCTTCGAGGGATGCACGATCTTGCCGGGGTTCATCATCCCCTGCGGATCGAAGGCGTCCTTCACCGTCTCGAAGGCCTGGACGATCCGCTTGCCGAACATCGGCTCGTGGAACTCGGAGCGCACGAGGCCGTCGCCATGCTCGCCGGAATGCGAACCCTTGTATTCGCGCACCATGGCGAAGCATTCCTCGGCGATGGCGCGCATCGCCTTGGCATCCTTCTCCAGCTTCAGGTTCAGGACGGGGCGCACGTGCAGCGTGCCGACCGAGGCGTGGGCGTACCAAGTGCCGTCGGTGCCGTGCTTGTGGAAAATCTTGGTTAGGCGATCCGTGTACTCGGCCAGGTCCTCCAGCGGCACGGCGCAGTCCTCGATGAAGGACACGGGTTTCCCCTCGCCCTTCATCGACATCATGATGTTGAGGCCCTGGGCGCGCACGTCCCAGACCGCGCGCTGGAACGCCGGGTCGGTCGCCTCGACCACCGCCCCGGGGAAGCCGAGATCGCCCATCAGCGCGACCAGGTCCTTCAGGCGTCTCAGGCAGTCCGTCTGGTCGTCACCCGCGAACTCGACCAGCAGCAGGGCGTCTGGCGCCCCCACCACGAACTTGTCGACCGTCGCCTTGAACATCGGGATGGCGCGGGCCAGGTCGATCATCGTGCGGTCGACCAGCTCGACGGCGGTCGGGCCCAGCTTCACGATGTGCTGCGTCGCCTCCATGGCCGCGTAGAAGCGCGGGAAGTGGCAGATGCCCAGGCTGCGATGCTTGGGAATGGCCTGCAGCGCGAGCTCGACCCGGGTCGAGAAGGCCAGCGTGCCCTCGGACCCCACCAGCAGCTTGGCGAGGTTCGGCTGGTCCGAGGTGAGCTGGTCGATGTTGTAGCCGCCGACGCGGCGCAGCAGCTTGGGGAAGCGCCGCTCGATCTCGTCTTTCTCGGCCAGGCCCAGCGCCATCAGCTTGCGCGTCAGCTCTTCCAGCCGCGCGCCGCCGGCGCGGTTGTCTCCCAGGGGACCGAAGCGCAGCTGCTCGCCATCGGCCAGGATCGCGTCGATCGCCAGCACGTTGTGGACCATGTTGCCGTAGCGGATCGAGCGCGAGCCGCAGGAATTGTTGCCGGTCATGCCGCCGATCGTCGCGCGGTTCGCCGGCGACACGTCGACCGGGAAGAACAGTCCGTGCGGCCGCAGATAGGCGTTCAGGTGGTCGAGCACGATGCCGGGCTCGACCGTCACCCGCTTTCCCGCCGCGTCCAGCTCGACCACCTTGTTCAGGTGCTTCGACACGTCGATGACGAGGGCGCGGCCGACGGTCTGGCCGCATTGCGAGGTGCCGGCGCCGCGCGGCAGTACCGGCGCGCCGACCTCCCGCGCGATCTGCATCGCGGTGGCGATATCCTGCGCGGTCCGGGGCACGACCACGCCGATCGGCTCGACCTGGTAGATCGAGGCATCGGTCGAGTAACGCCCGCGCGCGAAGGCGTCGAACAGCACCTCGCCCTCTATCTCGCGCCGTAGGCGGGCGGCGAGGCTGGAATCACCGATCGGGATCATGGTGGCACCGTTGTAACGGTTCTTTGCGTTTCGCCCAAATCCATTCGGCGGGCATATCGCGGCAGGGGCAAAGATGCTATCCTCGCGCGCAGGCGATCGACCTCCGTTCCTCCCTCTATTTCGTGGCGATGCAGCGATGTCCGACCCGCCTTCGACGACGGGCGCGCGTCGCCCTGATGCGTCCGAACCGACCCTTGGCACCGGCCTCTATGCCGTGGCCGAGGCGGCGCGGCTCAGCGGCGTCTCCGCGGCGCGTATCAGGCGCTGGATCAAGGGCTACGACTGGTCGCGCGGCAAGGACAAGAACCGGCATCGCCACCACTCCCCGCCGGTCTGGCGCCCCGACGTGGCGCCGATCGAAGGCGCGCAGGCGCTGAGCTTCCGCGACCTGGTCGAGCTGCGGCTCGTCGACGCCTTCCTGCGCGCCGGCGTGTCGTGGAAGCGGTTGCGCGCCGTGGCCGAGGAGGCATCGACGCGGTTCGAGACCACGCATCCCTTCTCGACCCGGCGCTTCGTGACGGACGGGCGCAGGATCTACGCCCAGGTCAGCCGCGACGCCGGCGACACGCTGGAGGACCTGCAGACGCACCAGTTCGCCTTCCGCCGCGTGATCTCGCCGACGCTGCAGGGCGGACTCGAGTTCTCGGACGCTGGGACGGCGCTGCGCTGGTGGCCCGAGCCCGGGCGCGGCGACCGCCTGATCGTGGTCGATCCCCGGCGCAGCTTCGGCCAGCCGGTGATCGACGCCGCGAACGTCCCGACCAGCGTCGTTGCGGCGGCCGTCAAGGTGGACGGCGAGAAGAAGACGGCGGACTGGTTCGGCCTGACGCTGAAGGCGGTGCGCGCGGCGGTGAAGTTCGAGGCGTCGCTGAAGAAGGGCGCAGCAAAGAAGTCCCGGAAATGAAGTTCCTGCTCGACCACTGCTTCGCGCCGCGGGTGGCGCAGGCGATCGCGGCGCTGCGGGGTGAAGCGGTCGTCCACCAGCACGACAAGTTCGCACGCGACGCCGGCGATGAATCGATCCTGCAGGCGCTGGCGGAGGAGGGTGGCTGGACGATCCTGTCGGGCGACCTCAACCTCGCCCGGCTGCGGCACCAGCGCCGGGCGCTGCGCGGCTACAAGGTGACGGTGTTTTCGCTGGCGCCGGCCTGGCTCGACCTGCCGCTGTGGGAGCAGGCGGCGAAGCTGGTGCGCCGCTGGCCCGAGATCGAGCGCGAGGCCGCGGCGGTCGAGGCCGGCACGATGGTCGAGATTCCGGTAAGCCCGGCGGCAGCCTTCCGCAAGCTCGGGCGGTAGAACACGGCCAAGAACCTTGTTCACTCAAACCGCATTCAACCCGTCATGCCCGGGCTTGACCCGGGCATCCACGCTGATCGACGCGGCACCCTGAAGCTTGGATGGCCGGGTCAAGCCCGGCCATGATGAAGAAAGGAAGCGAGAGACAGCGTAGTTTGGCGGTAGCGGCCCTCAGCGCCCCACGAACTTCGCCGGCTTCTTGTCCAAAAACGCGCGCACGCCGATCCTGTAGTCCTCGGTATCGGTCGCGGCGTAGCCCTCGTCGATCTCCGCCGGCGTCAGCGGCTGGCCGGTCAGCACGCGCCGGATGAACTTGCGGTGCCAGCGCGCGACCAGGGGCGCGCCCTCGGCGATGCGCTTCGCCGACGCGTAGGCTTCCTTCTCGACCTCGGTGTCGGGCACGACGCGATTGACCAGGCCGAAGTCCTTGGCGCGGTCGGCGCCGAAGACCTCGCCTTCCAGCAGGATCTCCTTGGCCGCGGCCGGGCCGACCAGGTCGACGAAGGGGATCAGCTCGGCATAGGACATGGTCAGGCCGAGCTTCTTGATCGGCACGCCGAAGCGGCTCGACTGGCCGCAGACCCGGATGTCGCAGACCGCGGCGAGCTCCAGCCCGCCGCCGACGCACACGCCCTGGATCAGCGCCACGGTCGGGTGGGTGCCCTCGGCCACGGCGGCGAGCGCGGCCTTCATGTGCGTGGCGTAGGCCAGCGCCTGCTTGGTGTCGGCGCGCTCGCGCTCGAAGCTCTGAATGTCGGCGCCGGCCGCGAAATTGCCGCCCGCGCCGCGGATGACGATGCAGCGCAGGCTCTCGTCGGCCGAGAGCTGCGCCATCGTCTCGGCGACGCGCGCCCAGGTCTGAGCGTCGAGCGCGTTGAGGCGATCCGGCCGGTTCAGCGTGACGGTGGCGATGGCGCCGTCGCGCTGCAGTAGGACATTGGCGTCGGCCATTACTCCGCCGCGCTCTTGGCCTTCTTGTCCGCGCGCCCGGCCAGCGAATCCATCGCCGCGGCGACGCCGGCCTTGTGGTGCGGCACGCCGGCCAGGTGCAGCCCCATCTCGACGCCGGCCAGCGTGCCCATCAGCATCAGCTCGTTGAAGCCGCCCAGATGGCCGATGCGGAACACCTTGCCGGTCACCTTGCCCAGGCCCTGGCCCAGTGACATGTCGAAATTCTCCAGCACGACCTGGCGGAACTTGTCGGCGTCGTGGCCCTGGGGCATCAGCACGGCGGTCAGGCTGTTCGAGTATTCGGCCGGGTTGACGCAGAGCAGCTCCAGCCCCCAGGCCTGCACGGCGGCGCGCGTGGCGCGGCCGAATTTGGCATGGCGTTCGAAGACCTGCGGCAGGCCCTCCTCCAGCAGCATCGCGATCGCTTCCTTCAGGCCGTAGAGCAGGTTCGTCGCCGGCGTGTAGGGAAAGAAGCCGTTCTTGTTCGGCGCCAGCATGTCGGCCCAGTCCCAGTAGGCGCGCGGCAGCTTGGCTGACTCCGACGCCTTCATCGCCTTCTGCGAGATCGCGTTGAAGCTCAGGCCCGGCGGCAGCATCAGGCCCTTCTGCGAGCCGCCGACCGTGACGTCGACGCCCCACTCGTCGTGCCGGTAGTCGAGCGAG
>JAEULC010000187.1 GCA_016792605.1 Rhodospirillales bacterium | reverse complement strand
GCCGGACATGGTCGCGGCCAGGCCCAGGCAGCCGATCCACCTCGCCTTCTCCTACGACGAGGAAGTCGGCTGCATCGGCGTGCGCCGCCTGATCGACCGGCTCGTCAAGCGCGGCCTCAGGGCCCAGGCCTGCATCGTCGGCGAGCCGACAGAGATGCGGGTTGTGGTGGGCCACAAGGGCAAGAAGAGCTACCGCTGCACCGTCCACGGGCACGAGGCGCATTCCTCCCTAACCCATCTCGGCGTCAACGCCGTCGAGGCCGCGGCCGAAATCGTCGCCAAGCTGAAGTCGATGGCCCGGCGCTTCCGCGACAACGGCCCCTACGACCAGATGTACGAGCCGCCCTACACTTCGGTCCACACCGGCGTGATCCAAGGCGGCACGGCGCTGAACATCGTGCCCCTGCGCTGCCATTTCGACTTCGAGTTCCGCCATCTGCCGGGCGACGACCCCGACACGCTGTTCGCCGAGGTCAAGGCATTCGCCGAGGAGCAGCTCCTGCCCGAGATGCGCGCCAGCCAGCCCAGTACTGGGTTCGAGTGGAAGGAGCTGAGCCATATCCCGGGCCTCGCCACGCCGGAAGACGACCCCGTCGTTGCCTTCGCCAAGTCGCTGACCGGCGCCAACGCCACCGGCAAGGTGCCTTATGGCACCGAGGCGGGGCTGTTCCAGCAGGCCGGCATCCCGACCATCGTCTGCGGCCCGGGCAGCATCGAGCAGGCGCACAAGCCGAACGAGTTCATTGCGCTCGACCAGGTGGCGCAGTGCGAGGCGATGCTGAAGCGCCTGATCCAGCGCATGGCCGCGGCATGAACGGCCCAGCCGCGGCCGAGCAGCCGCCCCTGGTCGAGATCGACACGCCGGACATCGAGGCCTTTCGCGACGGCGGCAACGCCATTCCCTACACCACCACGTGGGACAGCGGCGTCGCCGGGCCGCACGTGATGCTGACCGCCCTGGTCCACGGCAACGAACTGTGCGGCGCACATGCCGTCAACTTCGTCAACCAGCGCGGCATCCGCCCCCGCCGCGGCAGGCTCAGCGTGGCGCTGTGCAATGTCGACGCGTTCCGCCGCTTCGACCGCGCGAACCCGACCGCGTCGCGCTATGTCGACGAGGACTTCAACCGGGTCTGGGACATCACCACGCTGAATGGCCCCCGCACCTCGGTCGAGCTGCGGCGCGCGCGCGAACTGCGCCCGTTCATCGACACCGCCGACCTCCTGCTCGACCTGCACTCCATGCAGACGACGACGCTTCCCCTGATGCTCGCCGGCCCGCTGCGGAAGGGCACCGACCTGGCGCGCAAGGTCGGGGTGCCGGCCCTGGTGGTGGTGGACAGCGGCCACGCCGCCGGCAAGCGCATGCGCGACTATGCCGGCTTCGGCGACCCGCAGTCGCCGGCGAACGCGCTGCTGGTCGAATGCGGGCAGCACTGGCTGAAGTCGTCGATTGACGTGGCGATCGAGACCACGCTGCGCTTCCTGGTCGCGACCGGCGCGATCGACCAGGCCGACGCGGCGCCGCATCTCGGGCCCGCCCCGGCGCCCCAGCGCGTCGTCGAGGTGACCCAGGCGGTCACCGTGGCCACTCCGAGCTTCGCCTTCGTCGAGGACTTCAACGGGCTCGAGGTGATCGCGCGCGCTGGCACCACGATCGCGCGCGACGGGGCGGTCGACGTCCGCACGCCCTACGACGACTGCGTGCTGATCATGCCGTCGAAGCGCCTGGCGCCGGGGCAGACCGCCGTGCGGCTCGGCCGCTTCATCGGGTGAGCCCCGCCCTAACGCACTACACTCGCATCGTCCTGACCCTGCTGGCCGCAGCGGCCGGCGGGGCGGTGTGCTGGAAGCTCGACACGCCGCTGCCCTGGATGATCGGAGCGATGACGGTGATCACCATCGCCGCCCTCTCCGGCCTGCCGGTGCGCAGCCTGGCGCCCTTTCGCGCCACGATGATCACCGTGCTGGGCGTCATGCTCGGCAGCAGCTTCACCCCCGCCCTCATGACCCATATCGCGGAGTGGCCGATCCCCCTGGCGGGACTGCTGGTCTATTGCAGCCTGACGCTGGCGATCGGCATGGCCTATTTCCGCTTTGTCGCGAAGAACGATGCCACCACAGCCTTCTTCGCCGCCGCGCCCGGCGGGCTTAACGAGATGACGATCATGGGCGCGCAGATGGGCGGCGACGAACGCACGATCTCGCTGACCCACGCGGTCCGCATTCTGCTGGTGATCTTCACGATCCCGATCTGGTTTCGCGTTTTCGCCGACTACGTGCCAGCCGCGCGCGAGGCGGCCGAGATCGGCATCCGCAGCGTGCCCCTGCTCGATCTCGCCAGCCTCGCGGCCTGCGCGGTCATCGGCTACTTCCTCGGCAAGCGCCTGCGCCTGCCTGCCTACCAGGTGCTGGGGCCGATGATCGTCAGCGCGGCGGCGCACCTGACCGGGCTGACCGCGGCGCGGCCGCCGGTCGAGATCGTCTCGATGGCGCAGGTCGTGATGGGGGTCGGCATCGGCTGCCGCTTCACTGGCGCGAAGCTGCACGAGGTGGGGCGCTCGATGCTGCACGCGGCGGTCTTTGCCGTAGTCCTTATCGCCATCACGGTCGGCTGCTGCGCGGTCTTGAATGAAATTACCGACCTGCCGGTGGCCGCGCTGGTCCTTGCCTACGCGCCCGGCGGCCTGGCGGAGATGAGCCTGGTCGCGCTGGCGCTGTCGATCGACATCGCCTTCGTCGCGACGCACCACGCCTTCCGCCTGTTCATCGTGCTGCTGTTCGCGCCGCCGGCCTTCCGCTGGCTGAAGGGCCGCGGAAGGCCGGCGTCGTGAGGCCTAGAACGCGAGTTCGCGCACCACGCGGAAGCCGTTGTCCGGATCGCGGTCGGTGATCGGATCCTTGTTGCGGTAGGCCGCGCGCGCCTTGTTGGCGCTGTCCTTGTAGCCGCCACCGCGCAGCGAGCGCCTGGAGCAGTCGCCGGCCTGCCAGGCCGAACCGTCGTTCGGCGCGCCGCGGTAATTGTCGTTGCGGCAGTCGAGCGTCCATTCCCATACGTTGCCGAGCATGTCGTAGAGCCCGTAGCCGTTGGGCGCGAAGCGGCCGACCGGGGCGGCCCGGTTGCCGTCCCACGGGCTGCCGCAGCCCTCGCAGTTCGCCTGGCCGGCGCCGTAGACATCCTCGGCCTGGCTGCCGCCGCGCGCGGCGTATTCCCACTCGGATTCGGACGGCAGGCGGTAGCGCTGGCCGGTGATGGCGCTGAGCCAGCGCGTATAGTCGACCGCATCGGTCCAGGTCACGTGGATGACAGGCTGCGTGCCGCGGCCCCAGCCGCGGTCGCTGACATTGCTGCGGCAGCCGCCGGCGGCGACGCAGGCGTCGTATTCCTGGAAGGTGACCTCGAACCGGCCGACCGCGATCGGGCGCGGGATCGTGACCGGATGGACCGGCCGCTCGTCGTCGTCGCCGCGCTGCGTGCCCATGGTGAACTGGCCGGGCGGCACCACCACCACCTGCGGACAGACCTCGCAGTCCTTGATCACCGTGCCGGGCTGCAGCGGACCGGGCGGCGGCGCCATGGCCTGCTGCTGCGGAGGCGCCTGCGGGCGCGGCGGGGGCGGCAGCGGGCGCTGCGCCATGGGAGCCTGGCCCTGGGGAGGCTGGCCCTGCGGCGGCTGGCCCTGGGGCGGGGCGCCGCCGGCGAGCTGGGCCAGCCGGTCGCGCGCCTGGGGCGCCACCTGGCTGTTCGGGTCGGCCTGCAGCGAGGCCTCGAAGTTCGGCCGCGCCTTGTTGACCTCGCCCATCTGCTGGTAGCTGTCGCCCAGCAGGTAGAAGGCGACCGCCGCCTGGCTGCGCGACGGGTTCATCCGGAGGCCCTGCTCGAACTTGGCCGAGGCCTCCGGGAAGCGCCGGGCCTGGTGCAGGTCGTAGGCCTCCTTCAGCACCGGCCCGGCCACGCTTTCCTGCGCGCCCGCCGGCGAAACCATGACCGTGTGGGAAACCACCGCCGCGCCGCCGAGGATCGACACGACGCACAGCGCCTTGATTGCCTGTCGCATGCGAAAACCGCCCTTACTGCCCGCTACAATATCCCCATCCGCCTGATGCCACAGGCTTATGGCAAATTCTGGGCGACCCCGGGGAGCCCATCAACTGATCTTCAAGGTAATGCCGCCGTCCACCACCAGCGAATGCCCGGTCACGTAGCGCGCCTCGTCCGAGGCCAGGAACAGCGAGGCGTAGGCCACGTCCCAGGCATCGCCCATCTTGCCGGTGGGGCATTGCGCATCGCGGATCTGGACCATCTTCTCGACATCGCCTTTCGCATAGTGGTCCGGCAGCCCGGCCTGGATCATCGGCGTGTTCAT
>JAEULC010000180.1 GCA_016792605.1 Rhodospirillales bacterium | reverse complement strand
CTGATCAAGGCGGAGGACGTGCATGTCGTGTGGCGCTCGCAGCCGATCCCGGAGTCGCCGATGGTCTGGCGCAAGGACCTTCCCGACGACCTGAAGGCCAAGGTCAAGGCGGCGTTCCTCGGCATCAAGAACATGAACTGGTCCGACCAGGGCATGCTCAACGGCTTCAAGGAAACCGACGACAAGGCCTACGATGTGATCCGCGAGACGGCCAAGCTCGCGAACATCGACCTGAAGAAGCAGAAGTAGCGCGACCCAGAAGCGCGCCGGTCGTAGATGGCCAATCGCGCCGGCCGGCGCGAGGGGGGGAGGACAGTTGCGATGATCGAAATCCGCGGCTTGGTGAAGAGCTACGGTCCGGGTCAGGCGATCAAGGCCCTGAAGGGCATCGACCTGAAGATCGCGGCGGGGGAATTCGTCGTCGTGCTGGGGCCGTCGGGCGCCGGCAAGTCGACGATGCTCCGCTGCATCAACCGGCTGACCGAGCCGACCGCGGGCGAGGTGGTCATCGACGGCGTGTCCTTCGCCGCCTCCGGCCGGCGCGACCTGCGCGCGCTGCGGCGCAACGCGGCGATGATCTTCCAGCACCACAACCTGGTCAAGCGCCTGTCGGTCCTGAAGAACGTGCTGGTGGGCCGCATGGCCGGGTTGTCGCCGCTCCTCACCGCGATGCACGTCTTCCCCGAATCCGACGTGCAGATCGCGATGCACTGCCTGGAGCAGGTCAACCTGGCGCACAAGGCCGCGGCGCGGGCCGATGCGCTCTCGGGCGGCGAGCAGCAGCGTGTGGGGATCGCCCGGGCGCTGGCGCAGCAGCCCAAGATCATGCTGGCCGACGAGCCGGTGGCGAGCCTCGACCCCAAGACCTCGCGCGTCGTGCTGACCTACCTGAAGCGGATCTGCAAGGAATCCTCGATCGCGGTGCTGTGCAACCTGCACCAGATCGACTACGCGCTGGAGTTCGGCGAACGCATCGTAGGCCTGTCGGGCGGCGAGATCGTCTACGACGGGCCGCCGCAGGGCGTGACCCAGGCGGTGATCCGCCAGATCTATCCCGGCCTCGACGACCCGAACATCCTGGGCGCCGGCCAGCGCCTGGCCGACCGCCTGGACATCGGCGCCGGCGGCGCGCTCGCCGTCGCGGGAGGCGTGTCATGACCGTCGCCGGCTATCGCCTCGTCGTCACCCAGCCGCGCGGACCGCTCGGCTGGTGGATCCTGCTGCCGATCGTGCTCGCGACCGTCGCGTTGCTGTGGTGGGCCGCGATCGGCACCAAGTTATCGCTCAGCGACCTTCTCGACGGGCTGCCCTGGGTCGCCGACTTCATCGGCCGCATGTTGCCGCCGAACTTCGCCTACATGCAGAACCTGATCAAGCCGGCGGTCGAGTCGATCCAGATCGCGCTGTGGGGCACGCTGTTTGGCGTGGTGCTGGCGCTGCCGGTGACGTTCTTCGCCGCGCGCAACCTGTCGCCGCACCCGGTCGTGTTCCACGCCATGCGCCAGGTGCTGAACGTGATGCGCGGGATCAACGAGATCATCCTGGCGCTGATCTTCGTCGCCGCGGTCGGGCTGGGGCCGTTCGCGGGCGTGATCGCGATGGCGATCCACGGCGCCGGGATGCTGGGCAAGTTCTTCGCCGAGGCCGTCGAGGAGATCGACCAGGGGCCGCTCGATGCGCTGTCGGCGGCCGGCGTGGGGACGACGCAGAAGATCGTGTTCGGCGTGCTGCCGCAGGTGCTGCCGGCCTGGATCGGCGTGGTGCTCTACCGCTTCGAGACCAACATCCGCGTGTCGACGGTGCTGGGCATGGTCGGCGCGGGTGGCATCGGCTTCGAGCTGATCTCCAGCATGAAGCTGTTCCAGTACGAGAACACCGCGGCCTGCGTGATCGTGATCCTGGTGCTGGTGCTCGGCGCCGACCTGCTGTCGTCCAAGCTACGGGCGATGATCCGCTAGCGCCACGTAGGCCAGCGCGCCGAAGGTGCTGGCGAGCGTCACGGCCAGGAAGGTGAAGCCGGTCGCCAGCGCGTCGAAGACGATCGTCGCGACGGGATGGCCGATCATGAGGGCCAGCAGCAGCATCACCCCGCGCAGGAGCAGGGCGGGAACGGCGACGGCGAAGACGCCCTGGAACAGGGTCAGGCTCTGGCCGCGCGTCAGCCGGATCGCCTGGAACAACTCGGAGCCCGGATAGTCGACCGAGGCCAGGGCCAGGACGGGCACCAGCCGGGCGGCGGCGAACATCAGCGCGATGAGCAGCAGAAGCCCCAGGTGGATGGTCGACAGGGCGCGCAGGTCGATCAGGATCGCCAGCGAGCCCACCGCCGCGGCGCCGAACGCCAGCACCAGCGCGGCCGCGACCGCGAGCATCGCCAGGAAGCGCAGGGCGCGCAGGCTGAGGATGCGCGCCTGGGGCACGCCCTTGCGCACCAGGATCACGCGGTTCCAGTGCAACGCGATGAAGAACCCGCCGAGGAAGGCGGCGCCGCTGGCGAGCTTGGCGAGCCAGGCGTCGTAGTGGCTGCCATAGCCGAGCCAATGCCCGACCGCGAGCCGGATCGCCGCGATCGAGACGATGACGAAATACCATGGCGCCAGCAGCCGCAGCACCAGCCGGGGGCTGCTGCGCAGGTTGGCATAGGCGGCCCGGATCAGCGGCCCGGCGGGCAGGCGCGGGCGACGCTCCGGGGCCAGGGAGCTTAGGGCGGTCGTGGCCACGCTCCCAGCCTGGGCGACGTTCGTAAATTAATCGCTAACCACGAACCGCCAGGGCCGCCAGGACCTCGTCCCTGGTCGGCGCGCCCAGCCGGCCGCCGAAGCGCGTGCACTTGATGCTGGCGGCGACGCAGGCGAAGCGCCCCGCCTCGGCCACGGCCATGCCCTCGGCCAGGCCCAGGGCGAAGGCGCCATGGAACACGTCGCCGGCCGCGAGCGTGTCGATCGCCTGGACCCGGGGCGCCGGCACGTGGCGAACCCGGCCGTCCTCCAGCCAGTAGAAGCCGCGCTCGCCGGCCGTCACCCCGACCAGGGCCGGGGTCAACCGGGCGGCCGTCGCCAGGGCCCTGGGCAGGTCCTCCGTGCCCGCCAGGCGGGCCAGGGCGGGCTCGGACAGGATCGCGTGGGTCGCCAGCGGCAGCAGGCGCTCGACCACGCCCGGCGGGCCGATATCGCCGTCCAGCACGGCGAACTTGCCGGTGTCCCGGGCGGCCTGGAGCAGCCGGGCCGAGCCGTCGGGCCAGCGCACGTCGCACATCACCGCGTCGAAGCCATGCACCTCATCGATCGGCAGCCAGGACGGGTCGGTGTCCAGCAGCGGGTCGTAGTAGGGGACGATCAGGCGCTCGCCGTGCCGGTCGACGATGATGGTGGAAATCGGGGTCCGGCGGCCCTGGACCCGCCTGACTTGCGCTACATCGACGCCGGCAGCGGCCAGGTCGTCCAGGTATTGCCGGCCCGCCAGGTCGTCGCCGACGCGCCCCCAGATGCGCGACCGGCCACCCAGGCGGGCGACGGCCGAGGCGGCGCTGGACGCCATGCCAGAGCCGATCTGGACGCAATCCGTGGGGAGCACCTTGATCGGCGTCGCAGGAATCGCCTCGACCCGGAAGATCGTGTCGAGGATGGCCGCGCCCAGGCACAGGACGCTCTTGGGCGCCGGGCTTCCGCCGCTGTCATTCATTCTTAACCCATTGATGCCACTGATGCTTGCCGCAAAGGGCATCCCTCCCGGGTTTCGGTGTAGCACGCCGGCCGGGCAGGGCAGCAGCCCAAAGGAGTTCTATCGATGCCGGATTCGACCCTGACAGCAACCTCCCTGTCCTCCAGGACCGGCCGCGTGCCGGTGGTCGTCCTGCCCGGCGACGGGATCGGGCCCGAGGTCGTGCGCGCCACGCGGCGCATCGTCGACGCCGCGGGTGCGCGCATCGACTGGCACGAGGCCGAGGCGGGCGCCGCCAGCTTCGCCAAGGGTGTCGCCATCGGCGTGTCACAGGAGGTGCTCGACCTCGTGGCGCGTATCGGCGTGGTGCTGAAGGGCCCGTTGGAGACGCCGGTCGGGTTCGGCGGCAAGAGCGTCAACGTGACGCTGCGCAACCTCTTCGAGATGTTCGGCAACGTCCGGCCGGTGAAGGAAATCCCCGGCATCGCCACGCCGTTCAGCGGCCGCGGCGTCGACATGATCGTGGTGCGCGAGAATGTCGAGGACCTCTACGCCGGCATCGAGCATATGCAGACGCCCGGCGTGGCGCAGAGCCTGAAGCTCGTCACCCAGAAGGGTTGCGACCGGATCATCCGCCTGGCGTTCGAGGTGGCGAAGAGCGAGGGACGCAAGCGCGTCACCGTCGTCACCAAGGCCAACATCATGAAGCTCAGCGAAGGCCTGATGAAGCGCCGGTTCGAGGCGATCGCGCCCGAGTATCCGGGCATCGCGGCCGACCACCTGATCGTCGACAATGCGGCGCACCAGATGGTGATCCGGCCCGAGAAGCTCGACGTGCTGGTCACGACCAACCTGTTCGGCGACATCCTCTCCGACCTCGCAGCCGGCCTCGTCGGCGGCCTCGGCGTCGCACCCTCGGCCAATATCGGCGAGCGCGTCTCGATGTTCGAGGCGGTGCACGGCTCGGCGCCGGACATCGCCGGCAAGAACATCGCCAACCCGACCGCGATGCTGCTCGCGGCGACGATGATGCTGCGCCATGTCGGCCAGGCCGCCGAGGCCCAGGCGGTCGAGCGCGCGCTCTTCGCCGTGTTGAAGGCCGGCAAGACGCTGACGGGCGACCTCGCCGGCCGTGCCGGCGTGAAGCCGTCGTCGACGAGCGCGTTCGCCGACGCCGTCATCGCCGCGCTGGACCCGGTATCGCCCGACGTCGCCGCAAAGGCGACCGCGCTCGCCGTGCCCAAGGTCGATCCGTCGCCGGTCGCCGGCACGCCGAAATCGCGCCAGGTCGTCGGCATCGACGTGTTCGTCGAGGGCGTGGGCCCAGCCGAGAAGCTCGGGCCCGCGATGGAGGCCGCCGCCCAGGGCACCGGCTTCACGCTGAAGATGATCTCCAACCGGGGTGCCCAGGTCTATCCGGCCACCGCGCCGCTCGAGGACGTGGTCGACCACTGGCGCTGCCGCGTCCTCGGCCCTGCCCAAGACGACGCCAAGGTCGCCGCCTTGTTGGCGAAGGTCTCCGCCGTGCGCCCCTGGATGCACCTCGAGAAGCTGCAGGACTTCGACGGCGCGCCCGCCTACTCGAAGGCGCAGGGCGAGGCGTAGGGGCGCCTCACCCGAACCCGAAGAACCGCGCGATCTCCATCGACTGGCCGCGCAGCATGGCGATGCCGTTCATCGTGCGGCAGCCGCGTTGCTTCGCGGCTTCCAGGAGCTTCGTCCAGTCGGGCTTGAGCACGATGTCGACCAGCACCGTGCCGGCTTCGAGCTTCTCGGCCTGCAAGGGCAGGGGATCGTCGAGCTTCATGCCCAGCGGCGTGCAGTTGACGACCAGATTGTGCCCGGTCGGGTCGGGCGCGCCGAGCGACATCGGCACGCCGGGATAGCCGCGCCTGACCGTGTCGACCAGGCGCTCGGCCTTGGCCTTGTCGACATCGTGGATCGTCATCCGCGCGGCGCCGGCCTCGGCGAGGCCGCAGGCGACCGCGCTGCCGCCGC
>JAEULC010000143.1 GCA_016792605.1 Rhodospirillales bacterium | reverse complement strand
AGCCACGTGACCGTGCCGCAGATCGGCGGCATGTATCGCGGCGACTACGCGCGCAAGTCGATCCTGTCGGAGTTCGGCTTCCGCCTGCCGTCCTGCATCGACAACCGGCCGCTGAAGTTCGAGGAGTGGGAAGCGATGCGGCCGCAGACCGTGTTCGTCTCGGCCACGCCCGGCCCGTGGGAGATGGAGAAGACTGGCGGCGTCTTCGCCGAGCAGATCATCCGCCCGACCGGCCTGATCGACCCGGTCACGATCATCCGGCCGACCGAGCACCAGGTCGACGACCTCTTGGGCGAGTGCAAGGAGTGCGCGAAGAAGGGCCAGCGCGTGCTGGTCACGACCCTGACCAAGAAGATGGCCGAGGCGCTGACCGAGTACATGCACGAGAACGGCATAAGGGTGCGCTACATCCACTCGGACGTCGAGACGCTGGAGCGCATCGAGATCATCCGCGACCTCAGGCTCGGCGCCTTCGACGTGCTGATCGGGATCAACCTGCTGCGCGAGGGTCTGGACATTCCGGAATGCGCGCTGGTGGCGATCCTGGACGCCGACAAGGAGGGCTACCTGCGCTCCAAGACCTCGCTGGTCCAGACCATCGGCCGCGCCGCGCGCAACGTCGACGGGCGCGTCCTGCTCTATGCCGACACGATGACCAACTCGCTCCAGGGCGCGATCGCCGAGACCAACCGCCGGCGCGAGAAGCAGCAGGCCTACAACGCGGCCCACGGCATCACGCCCGAGAGCGTGCGCAAGAGCATCGGCGACATCATGAACTCGATGTACGAGCGCGACCACGTGACGGTTTCGACCGGCGACGCCGAGGTCAACAACCTGGTCGGCCATAACCTGCAGGCGCACATCGCCGAGCTGGAAAAGCGCATGCGCACGGCGGCGGCCGACCTGGAGTTCGAGGAGGCGGCGCGCCTGCGCGACGAGATCAAGCGCCTGGAGCAGTTCGACCTGGGGATCGAGGGCACGACGGCGGGCTCGGTGCTGAATATCCAGCTCGGCCAGAAGCGGCCCTCCGGCATGCGCGATCCGAAGGCCTCCCCGGCGCCGACGCCGCGGGGAAAGCCGCAGGGCAAGTCCTACGGCCGCCGCCGCCGGGGGCCCTGACCGCGCGGCGTTGCGCTGCACCCTCGCCGCCGCCGCCGGAGAGCCATGCGCAGGGCGCGGTTGCGCCTTGAGCTGATATATTTGATGATAGCGCTTACAAGGCCAGGCGCGTTCTTCGGGAGGAAATCGTCATGCCGGTAGCGATCCGTCCGCTCCACCCGCATCTGGGCGCCGAGGTGACCGGCGTCGACCTGCGCAAGCCCATGACCAGGGACGAGGTGGCGGCGATCGAGGCGGGCATGGACCGGCATGCCGTGCTGGTCTTCCCGAACCAGGACATCACCGACGAGCAGCAGACCGCGTTCACGCTGAATTTCGGCCAGCTCGAGGACACCACCGGCGGCCACGTGCTGAAGCACCACGAGAAGCGCCTGGCGCGGCACTTCGCCGACGTCTCCAATCTCGGCCAGGACAACAAGCCGCTGGCGCGGGACTCGCGGGCCCGCATGTTCAATCTCGGCAATAGGCTGTGGCATTCCGACAGCTCGTTCCGCGCCATTCCGGCGAAGTACTCGCTGCTCTCCGGGCGCCGGATTCCGCCCAAGGGGTCGGGCGGCAATACCGAGTTCGCCGACATGCGCGCGGCCTACGACGCGCTCGACGCCGCGACCAAGGCCGAGATCGAGGACTTGGTCTGCGAGCACTCGCTGATGTACTCGCGCGCGGTGCTGGGCTTCACCGAGCTGACCGAGGAGGAGAAGGAGTCGTTTCGCCCCGTGCTGCAGCGCCTGGTGCGCACGCATCCCGTCACGGGCCGGAAGTCGCTCTACCTCGCGTCGCATGCCGGCACCATCGTCGGCTGGCCCGTGCCGGAGGCACGCTCCTTCCTGCGCGACCTCACCGAGCACGCCACCCAGCCGCAATTCGTCTACGCCCATGAGTGGCGCCAGTTCGACCTGGTCATGTGGGACAACCGCCAGACCATGCACCGCGTCCGCCGGTTCGACGACCAGAAATACGTCCGCGACGTGCGCCGCACCACGGTCGCCGGCGACGCGCCGACGGTCGCCCAGCAGCCGGCCCTGCAAGCACTGGCCGGCGCCCAGGTCGCCTGACGCTTTTCTCCGCGCCGCAATCGGTCTAGGTCTTTCCCCAGGGACGTTGGGGAGGAACGATGCCGCCTGTCCGCATTCTCGTGGCCGGCGCCGGGCTGATCGGCCGCACGCATGTCCAGCGCATCCTGGCCGAGCCGGAAGCGGCGCTGGCCGGCATCGTCGATCCGACGCCGGAAGCGGAGGCCCTGGCGCGCAAGCACGGCGTGCCCTGGGGTGCGGACCTCGCGCCGATGCTGGCCCTGGCGAAGCCCGACGCCGTGATCGTCGCCACGCCCAACGCGCTGCACGTGCCGATGGGGCTCGCCTGCATCGTGGCGGGCCTGCCGATGCTTCTCGAGAAGCCGGTGGCCGACACGGTCGACGGCGCATGGTCGCTGGTCGCGGCGGCGGAGAAGGCCGGCGTGCCGGTGCTGGTCGGGCATCACCACCGCCACTCGCCCTTCATCGCCGCGGCGAAAGAGACCGTCGCGTCCGGCCGGCTCGGCCGGCTGGTGACGGTCAACGCGCTGACCTGGTTCCTGAAGCCGGCCGACTACTTCGACACCGCCTGGCGGCGCGCGCCGGGCGGCGGGCCGATCCTCATCAACCTGATCCACCTGATCGACGACCTGCGCAATCTCTGCGGCGACATCGCCGAGGTGCAGGCGGTCGCCAGCAATGCCGTGCGCGGCTTCCCGGTCGAGGACACGGCGGCGATGATCCTGCGCTTCCGCAACGGGGCGCTCGGCACGGTCTCGCTGTCGGACACCGTCGCCTCACCCTGGAGCTGGGAGCTGACCGCGGGCGAGTACAAGGCCTACCCGCAGACCGACCAGTTCTGCATCCTGCTCGCCGGCACCGAGGGCGCGCTGAGCGTGCCGCGACTGGAGCACTGGCGCCACGAGGGCGCGCGCGGCTGGTGGTCGCCGATCCAGGCGACGCGGATCACGGCGCCCGAGCAGGATCCGCTGGCGCTGCAGCTCCGGCATTTCTGTTCCGTCGTGCGGGGTCAGGCAAAGCCGCTGATCGACGCGCGCGAGGGCACCAGGACGCTGGAGGCGACGCTGGCGGTGAAGCAGGCGGCGGAGACGGGGCGGGCGGTGCGGCTCGACTGAGCGCTACTTCGTATCCACCTTCCACGCGCGGTCCCAGTCCGCGGGCGGCGGGCTGGCGGCGAACTGCTTCACGCGCTCGGCCATCATCCGCGCCGGGCCGTCCTTGGGCTCGATCGCCAGGCACTTCTCGAATTCTTCCGTGGCCCGCTCCCAGTCGCGCGCGCGGTAGGCGCCGAGGCCGTCGGCATAGGCGTCGCGCAGGGTGCAGCGGCGCTCGTCGATCCGGTCCTTGACCGCCAGGAGCTCGTAGATCCGGATCGGCTCGGTCTTGCCGGCGACGATCACCGTGTCGATCTCGCGCGTCTCGATCGCGGCGCGCGCCAGTTCCTCGGTCGCCTCGGAAATCAGGATCGACGTGCCGTAGAGCTTGTTGATCCCCTCCAGCCGTGAGGCCAGGTTCACCGTGTCGCCGATCACGGTGTAGGACTTGGCGATCGGCGAGCCGATCGTGCCGACCACCACGTCGCCGGTCGCGAGCCCCATGCGGATCGCGATGCTGGGCGCGTTGCGGCGCAGGCCCAGCAGCTCCGGCAGCTCGCGCTGGAGCTGCGTGACCGCCTCGGCCTGGGCCAGCGCCGCCCGGCAGGCATCGGTCGCGTGGTCCTGGTCCGTCGCCGAGAAGGGCTGGGTCCAGAACGCCATGACCGCGTCGCCGATATACTTGTCGACGATGCCGTGATTCTCGCGCACCGCGGTCGAGCACAGCGTGAAGTAGCGGTTGAGCAGGTTCACCATTGCGGCCGGCGTCAACTGCTCGCCGATGCCGCTGAATCCCCGGATGTCGGAGAAGAACACGGTGGCGCTGCGCCGCTCGGCCGCGTTCGGGTTGTCGCCCGCCTGCTCGACGAGCTGCGCCACCACACGCGGGTCGACGAAGCGGCCGAACGTGTCCTTGATCCGCTCCTTGGCGCGCAATTCCTCGATCATGCGGTTGAAGGCGCGGGTCAGCTGGCCGATCTCGTCGTCGACCTCGACCGGCAGGTCGGCGGCCAAGTCGCCGCGCTCGATCGCCTGCGTGCCCTGGATCAGCCGGCGCAGGGCGGCGATGATGTGGCGCGTGATGACGATCGAGAATACCAGCCCCACCGCCGCGGCGGCGGCGAACAGGCCGATCGCGACGCGCAGGTTCAGCCACTGGTGGTCGAGCGCCTCGTCCATCGACCGCTGGCTGAAGCTGACCAGCTCCTGCCGCACGGCGGCGAGCTCCGCCCCGAACACGTCCTCGTAGGGCTTGAGCTTCTCCAGCATGGCGACGCCCTCGTCCCAGCGCCCGGCCTCATACTCGGCCAGCACCTGGCGGCCGAGCGCGACGAAGGGACCGACATGGCGCCGCAGGTTCTGGGTCGCGCCGACGATGCGCGCGAGCAACAGCCGGTCGTCGACGTTGTTGCGCTTGTCCGCCGAGGCGTCTTCCAGGAGCTTCTGGGCGCTCGTGAGGTCCAGCAGGATCTTGTCGCCGACCTCGTTGACGTGGCCGGCGTAGAGCTTCATCTCGTCCGGCGTCGGCCGGCGCAGGTCGGCGAGGCGCCGCA
>JAEULC010000025.1 GCA_016792605.1 Rhodospirillales bacterium | reverse complement strand
CTCGATGCGCCTGGCGAAGCAGGCGCCGCCCGTGCCGGCAGCGGCCTCCAACGTCGCGGCGGCGGAGTAGCTGATATGGCGGTCGAACTGGGCGGCGACGACGGCGACGGCTTCGGCCCGCCGCCGATGTCCGCGATCAATGTCACGCCGCTGGTCGACGTGATGCTGGTGCTCTTGATCGTGTTCATGGTCGCGGCCCCGCTGATGACCGCGGGCGTGCAGGTGAACCTGCCGAAATCGACCAGCAAGCCGCTCGACGCGAAGAAGAAGAATGTCACGGTGTCGATCGACAAGGACGGCAAGGTCTTCATCGAGAAGGACGAGATCGACACCGGCCAGCTTGCCGCGGTGCTCAACAACCGCACCGGCGTGGAGAAGGACACGCCGATCATCGTCAAGGCCGACAAGGCGATCAGCTATGGCCGGGTGCTGGAGATCGTCGGCATCATCGGCAACAGCGGGGCGGGCAAGCTGTCGCTGCTGCACGAGCAGATTCCGGCCGCCGCGAAATAGCCCTGGCCCGCCTTTCGATACAGCAGATTCCCGCAGGGCGATACGCCTGACCCATCGTCCGGCGGGCGGCGCCGTGGTCTAATCGCCGCTCGAACGGTCGAGGATCGAGCGATGAGCGAGGCGGCGGTGCGCGCGATGCAGGCGCGGTTGCGGGCGTGGGAGGGGACGCCGTTCTTCCCCACGATCCCCGCGCTGGTCGCATATGGCGCGGCGACGGCGCCCGACCTCGCAGTCTGCGACTTCATCGAGGACGACGAGCGCGTCACCCGTGCCGACCTGGAAACGCAGTCCAGCCGGCTCGCCAACGCGCTGGTGGCGATCGGCCTGCGCAAGGGCGCGGTGGTCGGGCTGATGCTGCCGAACCGGCGCGAGTACCCGGTCACCTGGGTGGCGCTGGCCAAGGTCGGCGCCATCGCCGTGCCGATCAACCCGCGCTATACCGAGCGCGAGCTCGCCTATGCGCTCACCGATTCCGGCGCGTCGTTCCTGGTGATCGACGAGGAGCACGTGCCGATGTTCGCGGGCTTGAGCGACCGGCCTGCGGCGCTGACGAACGAGCATGTCGTGGTGCGTGGCGCGCCCTCGCTGCCGGGCAGCCGCACCTGGTCGCGGCTCCTGGAGGGAGGCGCCGCCGCCTTCACGTCGCCGGAGCCGGTGTCGGGCCAGGACCTGATCAACGTGCAATACACCTCGGGCACGACCGGGTTTCCCAAGGGCTGCCTGCTGCCGCAGGAGTACTGGCTGCTCATGGCGCGCGCGACCATCGCCTGGATGGAGCACCATCCCAAGCGCATGTTCGCGCAGAATCCGTTCCACTACATGAACTGCCAGTTCATGCTGCTGATGGCGCTCACGCTGGGCGCGACGCTGCACATCGCGCGCCGGCCCAGCGCGACCAGGTTCCTGCCCTGGATCAAGCAGCACGGCATCGAGTGGTGCGTCTTCCCCGAGATCGTGCTGAAGCAGCCCGAAATGCCGGACGACCGCTCGACCCAGCTCAAGGAAGTGCTGCTGGCGGCGGCCAGCGCCAACGGCCAGCGCGAGATCGAGCGGCGGTTCAACGTCTACGCCCGCGAGCTCTTCGGCATGACCGAGATCGGGCCGGGCCTGGCCATGCCGATGGGCTGCACCGACATGACCGGCAAGGGCTCGGTCGGCATCGAGATGCTGCACCGTCGCGCCACGATCCGCGACGCCGAGGGAAACCCGGTGAAGGACGGGGAGCGCGGCGAGCTGTGGATGGCCGGGCCGGGCATGATGCGCGGCTACTACAATAAGCCCGAGGCCACGGCCGACGTGTTCCGCGGCGAATGGTTCCGCACCGGCGACCTGGCGACGCGCGACGAGCGCGGTTTCTACTACATCGTCGGCCGCACCAAGGACATGATCCGGCGCTCGGGCGAGAACATCGCCGCTCGCGAGGTCGAGGTGGTGGCGCTGATGCTGCCCGAGGTGGTCGACGCCGCCGTGATTCCGGTGCCCGACGCCGACCGCGGCGAGGAAGTGAAGATCTATCTGGCGCTGCAGCCCGGGATGACCGTCAAGGACCTGCCGGTCGAGCGGGTGCAGGCGCATTGCCGCGCCAACCTCGCTTCGTTCAAGGTGCCGCGCTACTACCACTACATCCCGGAGATGCCGCGCACCGCGTCCAACAAGATCGAGAAGGGCGGGCTCAAGACGCTGACGCCCGACCTGCGCACCGGCGCATACGACGCGGTTGACGGCGTCTGGCGCTAGTCGCCCCGACCTTCGCGGACAATGTCGTCGCTCGTGCGCAGCGGCCGTTCGTGGACCTGCCAGAAGATCAGCCAGCCCGTCGCCAGCACCCCGGCGATGAAGCAGAAGGCGACGCGGAAGGCGTCGACCACGAGGCCGCGCTCGACCGGCGTCAGGGGCTGGCGCACCAGGTTCTCCAGGCCGCCGACGCCGCTGGCGCCGGGGACCCAGGCGGCGATCAGGCCCAGCAGCAGCGCCGAGGCCGCGGCGGTCACCATGGCGCCGCCGAGCGCGCGGAAGAAGACGAGCCCGCCCGTGGCGGCGCCGATGTCCCGGCGCGGCACGGCGTTCTGCACGCCGACCATGCTGCAGGGGAAGCACGGTCCCATGCCCAACCCGACCAGCAGCAGCAGGCACCCGACCAGCGTCGGCGTGGCCGTGTGGACATAGGCGGCGAGCGTCACCAGCGCGGTGATGGCGACGGCCAGGCTGAACAGGGGCGGCGGCTTGTAGCGGCCCTTGGCGCGGGTGAACCGCCCGCCGAAGCCGGCCGCGACGCTGGTGAAGAGCGTCATCGGGATCAGGAGCAGCCCGACCTCGCTGAGCGGCACGTTCAGCGCGATCTGCAGGTAGATCGGTACGGTGACGATTGTCGCCAGGTAGCAGCCGAAGATGCAGAACATGCCAAGATAGATCGGCACCACCGCTCGGTCCGTGAGCAGGCGCGGGGCCAGGATCGGCTCCGCCGCGGTCACCTGGCGGCGGATGAACAGGCTCCCGAAGACGACGGTCGAGACGCCGCAGGCGATCATCGGCGCCGATGTCCAGGGCAGGCGCACCCCGCCGGTCGACACGAACAGCAGCAGCGACGTGGCGGCGATGCTGAAGGTCGCGATCGCCACGTAGTCGATGGCGGCGCGCGAGGCATGGACCGGCACGCGGCGCAGCGCCCGGTCGACCACCAGCATCGCCAGGAGGCCGAGCGGCAGGTTGATCCAGAAGATCCACGGCCAGCCGGCATGGTGCGTGATCTGCGCGCCGACGATCGGGCCCAGGAGCGCCGCCGTGGCGAAGACGATCGCGTAGTAGCCGCTGAACCGCCCGCGCTCGCGCGGCGCCACCACGTCGGCGACGGCGGACTGGACCACGGTGATGATCGCCCCGCCGCCGATGCCCTGGATGGCGCGCGCGGCAATCAGCATCGGCATGCTCTGGGCGAAGCCGGCCAGCGTCGAGCCCAGCAGGAAGATGCCGATCGCGGCCAGGATCAGGGGCCGGCGCCCGTACATGTCGCTGAGCTTGCCCATGATCAGCGTGGCGCAGGTCGAAGTCAGCAGGTAGGCGGTGATGATCCAGGAAACCAGCGTCAGCCCGCCCAGGTCGGCGGCGATCGCGGTCAGCACGGTCGCGACGATGGTCTGGTCGAGCGCCGCCAGGAACATCGCCAGCAGCGAGCCCGCGACGATCACGTTGACGTCGCGCGGCGGCAGGGTCAGCGGCTGGAGCGGCGCCGGGTCGGGTGAGGCCATCGGGGCCGCATCCTACTGACGCGGCCCCGCGGGGCAAAGCGGCGCTTGCGCCGGGTAGGGTTGCGCCCGGCGCCGGAAGGACGGCTCAGACGCTGGCCCCCTAGGCGCTGGCGAGCGCCCGCTTCAGGTCGTCGATCAGGTCCTGCTCGTCCTCCAGGCCGACCGACAGGCGCACCACCCCGTCGGTGATGCCGACCTGGGCCCGCTCCTCGGGCTTCAGGCGCTGGTGCGTGGTCGTGGCCGGGTGGCAGATCAGGCTCTTGGCGTCGCCCAGGTTGTTCGAGATGTCGATCAGGCGCAGCGCGTTGAGGAAGCGGAAGGCCGCCTCCTTGCCGCCGTCCAGTTCGAAGGTGACGACGGTGCCGCCATTGCTCATCTGCGTGCGCGCCAGCACGGCCTGGGGATGCGAGTCGAGCAGCGGGTAGAGCGTGCGCTTCACGCCCTTGCGTCCTTCCAGGAACCGTGCGACGCCGTGCGCCGCCTTGCACATCGCGTCGACGCGCAGCGGCATCGTCTCCAGCCCCTTCAGCAGGTTCCACGCGTTGAACGGGCTCATTGCCGGCCCGGTATGGCGCAGGAACTGGCCGAGGTCGTTGTCGAACAACCATTTCGGCCCCAGGATCGCGCCGCCCAGGCAGCGGCCCTGGCCGTCGATATGCTTGGTGGCGGAATAGACGACCACGTCGGCGCCCAGGTCGATCGGCCGCTGCAGCAGCGGCGTCGCGAACACGTTGTCGACCACGACCTTCGCCCCGGCCTTGTGCGCCAGGTCGATGACGAAGGGCAGGTCGATGATCTCGAGCATCGGGTTGGACGGGGTTTCCAGTAGCACGGCCTTGGCGGGCTTCGCGAGCGCGCGCTTCCAGCCCTCGCGGTCGGTGCCGTCGACGAACTCGCTGGTGACGCCGTAGCGCGGCAGGAACTCGCTGCAGATCACGTGGCACGAGCCGAACAGCGCGCGGCTGGCGACGACATGGTCGCCGGCGCGGACCAGCGACATGATCGCCGCGTACACGGCCGCCATGCCGGTGGCGGTCCCGCGACAGGCCTCGGCGCCTTCGAGCTGGCGCAGGCGCTCCTCGAACACGGCGACGGTGGGGTTGGCGAAGCGCGAGTAGACGAAGCGGCCGGCGGTCGGCGTGGCGAAGGCGGCCGCGGCTTCCTCGGCCGAGCCGTAGACGAAGCCGGAAGTCAGGAAGATCGGCTCGGAGGTCTCGTTGAACCCGGTGCGCTTGTGCCCGCCGCGCACCGCCTGGGTGCGGGGGCGGTAGCCCGGCTCCTGGGCCGCCGAGATACCCTTGTCGTTGGTCTTGTCCATCGCGCAGAACTCCCGGCGTCGCCGGGGCTGCCGGATCGACGCCATAAAAAAACCCGGCCATGGGCCGGGCGTCTTTGTCAGGCGTCCCGACCTTTTAGCGGATTGTTTAACGTGGCCCGCAAGCCGGCCGGCTCAAATCACCACGTGGGGAGTTCAGTAGCTTCTGGGGGCGGCTCCTGTCAAGCGCTCCTGCGTTTGGGCCTTTCCTACCAGGCGGCGGTCCAGGCCGGCTCGGCCGGGGCCCAGGCGGTCGACAGGCGCACCACGTCGCCGATCACGATCAGCGCCGGGGCGCGTTCGTCGTGGCGCTGCGCCAGCGCCGGCAGCTCGGCCAGCGTGCCGGTGGCGACGCGCTGATCCTCGCGCGTGCCGTTGGCGATGACGGCAACGGGCGTGCGTGCGTCTTGGCCGCCGGCGACCAGGCCGTCGACGATGGCGGCGGCATTGTCGCGGCCCATGTAGACGACCAGCGTGCGGCGCTGCCCGGCATGGCGGCGCCAGTCGATCGCCGGCTCGCCCTCGCGCGCCTGGCCGGTCACGATAGTAACGCTCGACGACGAGCGGCGGTCGGTCAGCGGCATGCCGATGGCGGCGGCGCAGCCCAGCGCGGCGGTGATGCCGGGGACGATCGCGGGCTCGTAGCCATGGCGGCGCAGGAAATCGAGCTCCTCGCCGGCGCGGGCGAACAGCGACGGGTCGCCGCCCTTCAGCCGCACCACGCGCCGGCCGCGCCGGGCGTGATCGACCAGCGCCTGGTTGATCTCGTCCTGGGTGCGGCGATGGCGGCCCTTCAGCTTGCCCACGGGAATGCGCTCGGCCGCGGCGGGCAGCAGCGCCAGGATCGCGTCGCTGACCAGCTCGTCGTAGAGCACGACATCGGCCGCGTCGATCAGGCGCTGCGCCTTGACGGTCAGGAGATCGGGGTCGCCCGGGCCGGCGCCGACCAGCGCCACCGTGCCCTGGCGCTCGAAGCGCGGGGCGGTCTCGTGGGAGGCGATCGTGTCGCCGTGATCGTAGTGGCCGAGGACATCCATGATGTGTCTCCTGGAAAAGGGGCGCCGCGCGCCTGCTGGTTCTCGCCGGTCTCGCAACCGGTGACAGGCGCGCGACGGGGAGGCCCGGCTTACGCGCGCCGGGCGGGGATCTCCGGCTGCTTCACGACGCGCAGGTAGGGCTTCAGGGTCTTCCAGCCCTCGGGGAAGCGCTTCTTCGCGTCCTCGTCGCTGAGCGACGGCACGATGATCACGTCCTTGCCCGGCGACCAGTTGACCGGCGTCGCCACCTTGTGCGCGTCGGTGAGCTGCAGGCTGTCGATCACGCGCAGGATCTCGTCGAAGTTCCGGCCCGTGGACGGCGGATAGGTGAGCGTCAGCCGGACCTTCTTCTGCGGGTCGATGACGAAGACCGAGCGCACGGTCAGCGCTGGGTCCGAGGCCGGGTGGATCATGCCGTAGAGGTTCGACACCTTGCGGTCCGAGTCGGCGATCAGCGGAAAGTTGAGCGCCTGGCCCTGGGTCTCCTTGATGTCCTTTTCCCAGCCCGCGTGCGACTGGGCGCCATCGACCGACAGGCCAAGCACCTTCACGTTACGCTTGTCGAACTCGGGCTTCAGCCGCGCGGCCTCGGCCAGCTCCGTGGTGCAGACCGGCGTGTAGTCCTTGGGGTGGCTGAACAGCACGCCCCAGCTGTCGCCGAGATACTTGTGGAACGAAACCTCGCCCGTGGTGGTCTTCTGGGTGAAGTCCGGGGCGATCTGCCCGAGTTGGACGGTCATCTTGTCGTCTCCTTGGTTGCGGTATCAGTTCAGGGGGATACGGAAATCGGGGGCGTCGAGGCGGCCGACGGCGCGGGTCGCGGCGGCTTCGAGCGGCAGGGTTGTCGCGCCGGACGACCGGATGCGGTCGCGCTGGCGCGCGAGCGTGTCGACGACGCGGCCGAAATCGGCCGGCAGCAGGCGCTCGAGAAAGTCCTTCAGGACGCGGGCCAGCATCGGCACCCGCGCGTTGGTCCAGATGCCCAGCGTCAGGTCGCCGCGACGCACGACGCCGGCCGACTGGAAGTCGCAGGCCTCGGTCACGTCCTCGACATTGACCAGCGCGCCGGCGGCCCGCATGCGCTCGGCGAAGGCCTTGGCGGCACCCGCCTCGATATCGGCGACGAAGACGAGCTGCACGCCCGCGAGGTCGGCGAGGTCGGGCAGGCCGGCGAAGCGCCGCAGGTCGACAGCACCGGCCTCCTGCAACAGCTTCACGCGTCGCTCGATGCGCGGCCCCGCGCCGATCGCCGCGATCCGGAGGCGCCGCAGGTCCAGGGCGACGGGAAGCAGGCCGCTCATGCCGCGAGCTTTCCGGTCAGCGAGCGCAGCCGGTCGTCGGTCTGCACGTTCGCCCAGTCGCCGAAGGCCTCGCCGGTCTCGCGCTCCTCGGCATAGGCCTGGAAGATCGGCGCCAGGGTCTCGGCGATGCGGTCGAGATGGATGCGGTCGAAGATGCGGCGGTTGAGCCGCGTGCCCTCGAAGTCGCCGCCCAGGAACAGCGCGTAGTCCGTCGCCGTACGGCCGACGATGCCGATCTCCGCCGCGTAGGGGCGCGCGCAGCCGTTCGGGCAGCCGGTGATGCGGATCGAGAGCTTCTCGTTGGCAAGCCCGGCGGTCGCCAGCGCCGCGTCGATCCGCGCGATCAGCGGCTCGCGGATGCGCTCGGCCTCGTTCAAGGCCAGGCCGCAGGTCGGGAGCGCCGGGCAGGCGAGCGCCCAGCGCGCCGCCTGGGTGAAGCTCTGGGGCAGCGCCACGCCGTGCTCGACGAGGATCGCTTCCAGCTTCGCCCGCGCGTTGTTCGGCAGGTCGGCGAACAGGATGTCCTGGGTCGGCGTCAGGATCGGCGTCGGCGCGAAGGTCTCGACGATCCGGCGCAGCGCCGTGCGGAACTGCACGCCGTCGCGGTCCTTGATCCGGCCCGAGGGGATCGAGAGGCCGTAGTAGAAGCGCCCGTCGCCCTGCTCGTGCCAGCCCGTGTGGTCCTTGATCTGGAAGCGTGGCATCGGCCGGGCGTCTTCCAGCGCGCTGCCGAAATACTGCTCCAGCGTCGCCTTGATCCAGGGCAGGCCCCTGTCGTCGACGAGGTACTTCAGCCGCGCATGGCGCCGGTCGCCGCGGTCGCCATGGTCGCGCTGCAGCTCCACGACGGCGCGCGTGCCCTTGAGCAGGTCGTCCGGCCCGATGAAGACCAGCGGCGTGGCGAGGCGCGGGTAGGTCTTGGGCTTGTTGTGGGTCATGCCCAGCCCGCCGCCCAGCGCCAGGTTGTAGCCGACCAACGTGTCGCCTTCCCACAGCGCGACGATGCCCAGGTCGTTGGTCAGCACGTCGACGACGTTGTCGTCCGGCGTGGCGATGCCGATCTTGAACTTGCGCGGCAGGTAGCGCTCGCCGTAGAGCGGGTCGGGCTCGGCTTCCGTGCGACCGGCCACCTGTTCCTCGTCCAGCCAGATCTCGTGATAGGCGCGGGACGTCGGCAGCAGCTCGGTCGACAGGAGCCGCGCGTCGTCCTGCAGCCGGCGATGCTTGGCGTCGGCGATCGGCGCCGGCGAGGTGGTCACGTTGCGCACCACATCGCCGCAGGTCGCCAGCGTCGTCAGCAGCGTATCGTTGATCCCGGCGATGGTCGCCTTCAGGTCGCCTTTCACCACGGCGTGGAACTGGATCGTCTGGCGCGTGGTGACGCGCAAGGACCCGGCGCCGTAGCGCACCGCCAGGTGGTCGAGCTCGAGATACTGCTGCGCCGTCAGCTTGCCGCCGGGAATGCGGGCGCGGATCATGAACTCCCAGGCCTTGTCCTCGCCGCGCTGCTTGCGCTCGGTGGCGCTGTCCCGGTCATAGCCCTGGTAGGTGCCGTGGAACTTCAGCAGCTGGTAGTGCGCGTCGTCGAACGGATCGGGCGAGGCGAGCTGCTCGGCGACCTGGCCGCGCAGGCCGAGGCTGGCGCGCTTCACGCGCTCGACTTCCGAAAGCTTCTCGGTCGGCGATGGCTGCTTGGGGTCGGTCATGGCTACACCAGCGGATAGAGGAGAATGTCATCGAGCGCCGTCTCGTCGTCGGCCAGCGAACCGTGCGCGTCGATCGCGCTGTCCTGCGCGCCCCAAAGGGCGAGGAGCGCGAGCGCCAGGACCAGGAGTTCAGGCAGCGCGGGCATGGCGCGACTCCAGCAACCCGGTCAGGTGGCGCGCGATGGCGCGCATGCCGTACTTGCCGGCCTTGGCCTCGGCGTCCGGGTTGTAGTTGGTGTTGGTGTTGACGTCGTAGGCGTAGGAGTAGCCCTCGGCGTCGGTGACGAACTCGATCCCGGCGATGCCGATCTTCTCGGCGCGCAGGAAGCGCTCGAACTTGTCGATCAGCGGGCTGGCGAAGCCCTCCTGGATCTGGAACCGCGCCGCCGGCGCCGCGGCCGGGCTGACATCGGCAAGCCCGGGTGCTTTTCCAACCTCGACCTGGCACTGGTCGGCCGGGCAGAGCTGGAAGCCCTGCGAGGTGTCGACGCGCACGGCGTAGAGGAACTTGCCGCCGACGAACTCGGCGCGGGTGATGTAGGGAAGCGGCGCCTTGATGTAGCGCTGGGCCAGCGTGATGCCGTCGATCGGCTCCTCGAACTCGGCGCTGTCCAGGTATTCGCCCAGGGCGGCGTCGCTATAGAACAGGCGCACGCCCAGGCCCTTGCCGCCGCGGTTGTGCTTCAGCACCAGCGGGAAGCCCAGCGCCTTCGCGGCCGGGCGGATCTGATCCCGGCCGACCGTGACGATCGTGTCCGGCGTCTCGATGCCGGCCGTGGCCAGCGCGGAATACTGCGCCGCCTTGCTGATCTCCAGCCGCAGGGCATTGCTGCCGTTGACGACGGTGCGGCCGTCGCGCTCCAGCCAGGCCAGCACCGCGCCGGTGTACTCGGCCGAGTAGCGGTGGCCGCGCGTGTGCGAGGACGCGCTCATGCGGTTGTAGAACACGCCCTCGGGCGGTGCTGAGCGCAGGTCGATCGTGCCCTGGTCGAGGAACCATTCCTCATAGGGCGTGCCGAGTTCGGCGAAGGCGGCGCGCAGCGGCACGACCCACTCGCTGTTCTCGTGGATGACGTAGACCTTGGGCGTGGAGGCGATTGCTTTGGCCATGACGGTTCCTTTCCGGCCGTTGGGCCGGTCGATCGGGCGGGAGTTGATTTGAGTGGCGGCTAGGCCGCCGGGGATGACGCTGGGAGCGTCAACACCGTCCGCCGGGGGCGGGGAGGGGCGGTCGCTGGATCTCGGTCATCGCGGTTC
>JAEULC010000019.1 GCA_016792605.1 Rhodospirillales bacterium | reverse complement strand
CACCAGGCCGTAGAGGCTGACCCGCCCGTCCTGCACGGTCACGTTGACGGTGAGGTCCGGCGTCCAGGGCTGGTGCTTGAACGCCTTGGTGACGGCTTCGCGCAGCGCGCGGTCGCCCTCGGGCGCCTTGCCCTGGCGCGTCCCGGCCGTGGCCAGGGCCTGCAGCAGGTTCGAGCGGCTAATGATTCCGACCATCTTGTCGCCGCGCATGACCGGCACGCGCTTGATGCGGTTGCGCTCCAGCGTGTTGGCCACCTCGGCCAGCGGCGCGTCCTCCTTCACCGACACCACCGACGGGGTCATCACGTCCTTGGCGGTCAGGCCGTGGCTCTTGACGAAATCGTGCGCCAGGTCACGGTTCTCGGTCAGCAGTTCCAGCCACCACGACCGCTGCCGCTCGGTGCCGGTTTCGGCACGGCGCAGCAGGTCGCCTTCGCTGACGACGCCGCACAGCGCGCCCTTCTCGTCGACCACGGGCACGCCGCTGATCCGGCGCGCCAGCAGCAGCTTCGCCACCTCGCCCACCCGCGTTTCGCGGGTGACCGTGCAGACGTCGCTGGTCATGATGTCCTTTGCGAGCATGGTTTCCTCCGCTTTGGGGCCCGGCCTGTTGCGCGCGACCGTATCGGCGGCGGCCCGGCAGGGCATTGACGTGGATCAACTTCTTTCCGGGAAACCCCGGGTAGGGGCTTGCACGCGCCGGCAAAAACGACCGCGGCGCTATACAAGGTCCGGTCGAGTGCCTATATGATAGCGCAAGCCCAACCCACGCAAAGTCGCCACAGAGCGCCAAGGGAGCACGCGTTTCATGGGATCAATGAGCCTCACGCACTGGCTGGTCGTGCTGCTGATCGTTCTGGTTCTGTTCGGGGCCGGAAAGATTCCGCGGCTGATGGGCGACATGGCCAAGGGAATCAAGGCGTTCAAGTCCGGCATGAAGGACGAGGCGGACAAGGTCGAGGACCAGGCGAAGCCCGCCGACGTCACGCCGGCCGCGGCCAACACCGCCGCCAAGCAGGTCGAGCCGGAGAAGAAGGCCTCCTGACGCCCTGAGTTCGCCGGTGGCCCCAGGGCGCCGGTCGGACGGTCCGGAACGGCGTTTCGCGCCGCGGCGTTGAGCGGCGATGCCCTTTCTTTTTGCCGAGGCCTACATGGCGGCGTTCTTCGGAACGACGCCGTGCCCGGACGACGTGCCGATCCCGGTCGGCGACCCGACCGCCTGGACGCTCTATCCCGACCATAACCACGTCTACAACAAGCTGTTCCTGTGCCGGACCCAGGGCATCGCGCATGCGCCCCTGCCGGTGCCGCCGCCGCACTTCCCGGTCTTCGTCAAGCCGATCACCAACCTGCTCGGCATGAGCATCGGCAGCTTCCGCGCCGACGGGCCGCCGGACCTCGCCGAATACCGCGCCGGCTGCTTCTGGATGGAGCTGCTGACCGGTCGCCAGGTCAGCAGCGACGTCGCGATCGTCGACGGCCGGGCGCGCTGGTTCTCGCATACGCAAGGCCACCCGATCGACAACGGCCGCTTCAGCCACTGGGAACGGCTCGACAGCGACAACCGGCCGCTCGAAGCGGTGCTGTCGGCCTGGGCGCTGGAGCATCTCGATGGCTTCACCGGCATCGTCAACTTCGAGACCATCGGCGCGCGCATCATCGAATGCCACCTGCGCATGAGCGTCGAGTTCGTTCCGCTCTATGGGCGCGGCTGGCTCGACGCCGTGGTGCGGCTCTATCGCGACCAGGCCTGGGATTTCGCCGAGGGACCGTTCCCGCGCTTCACCGTGCCATCCTTCACCGGCAACGTGCCGCATCGCGTCGATCGCGCCGCCCTGGCGGCGCTCGAAGCCATGCCCGGCATCCATCGCGTGTTTCCGACGATCAACGACGGCATGCCCGAGCTCGGCAATCCTCCGAACGGATACCGCCGCGCGGTCATCGTCGCAGAGAGCCTCGCCGCGGGCCGCGCCGCGCTGGCGCGGATCGACGACGCGATCCGGCCGGCGGGTTGAGCTGGCCTACGGCTTCAGCTCGACCTCGATGAACACGATCTCGAAATCGTTGTTGTTGATGACGTCGTGCTCGACGCCGACCTGGCGGTTGTAGGACATGCCCGCGACCAGGTTCGCCGGCACGGTCTCCTTGCCGTTAAAGATGTCGAGCCTGCCCGTCGTGACCGGCACGACGACGTAGTCGTGGCCGTGGCGGTGCCAGCCGGTGTGGCTGCCGGGCGGAAAGCGCCACTCGGTCACGATCACCCGGTCGTTCTCGATCTGCTTGGTGCCCTTGGCCAGGGGCCGTTCGCCTGCCGTCGCGCTCATCGGCGTCGCTCCTCGTCCTGTCGAAACGCGGCCAGCGCCGCGCAAACCTCGTCCGCCTTCGTATAGTCCACGCGCGGGTGGCGCGGCCAGACCCATTGGAAGCGCTGGTAGAACAACACCCCGGGATGCGGCGGCTTGGCGTAGTCGTAGCCGGCGAGCGGCCGGAACACCTCGCGCCCCGCCTCGATGTGCTTCAGGTTTCCCTGCTCCGACGGATAGGCCGCGAGCGCCGCGCGCTTTGCCGAGACTTCGGCTGGCGTGAGCGCCAGCGCGACCTCGTTGCCGGCGGCGCAGGGGAACTCCTGGCTGCGCGCGCGGCCGCCCTGGTTGGTGTACTCGGCGAATTCCCAGACATCGGCCCGGTCGCGCAAGGTCCAGGCCAGGAAGTTGGCGGCGTCGTGGTCCTGGTGCGCGCCCTCGTAGGCCGGCACCCAGATCGTGTCGACATGCTCGCGTTCGACGATGTCGAGCAGAGCGGCGCGCGTCGCCGCGAGATGCGACTTCAATTGACGCGTCGGGATGTCCTGCATCAGCGCGACCGAGAAGCCCAGTGCGCGCGCCGCGTTCTCGGCCTCGGCGCGCCGGCGCCCGACCCAGGCGGCGTGGCCACCGCGCTGCCACGGCCACAGCACGGAAATGTCGGGAACGCCTGTCGTGAGAAAGGCGACGAGAACGCGGCTGCCTTGGGCCTGCGCCCGGCCTATGGCCGCGCCGGCCCCGACAATCTCGTCATCCGGGTGCGGGGAGAGGAGAAGGATCGTCTTGCCGTACACCGGCGGTCCGCCGTTCCTCGATCACCCGCCGCCACACCGGCAGCAGGTCCTGGCGCAGCACGTCGTCCCAGCCCGGCGCCATGGCGGTGACGCGCCGCAGCCCGGCTTCCACCAGGCCCTGCCAGCGGTTGCGGTCGTGCATCAGGCTCTTGATCGCCTCGGCCCAGGCCGCGGGGTCGCGGCCCGGCAGGTGGATGCCGTCGCTGCCCGCCGCGTCGAACAGCTCGGTGCCGCCGATCGTGTGCGACACCAGCGCCGGCAGGCCGCAGGCGCGCGCCTCGTTGACGACGTTCGGCATGATCTCGAACTCGGACGGGAAGGCGAAGACATCGCCCGAGGCATAGAGCCAGCCGAGCGTGTCGGGCTCGACCTGGCCGCACAGCGTGACATTCTCGCCCAGGATGCTTCGGACGTCGGTCGCGCGGTTGCCCGTGCCGGCGACCAGCAGATGCACCGGCGTGCCGCCGTCGATCAGGCGCTTGGTCGCGCGGACCACGGTCATGATGTTCTTGGCGTCGTCGATGCGCCCGGCGAACATGATAACGAAGCGGTCCTCTGGAATCCCGTAGGAGGCCTTCAGCCGCGCGCGGTCGCGCCGCTGCGGCGCGAACACGCCGCGATCGATGCCGCGGCGCAGATACGACACGCGCTCCGAGGGCACGATGCGCTCGGCGACCTGCCGGTCCTCGGGCTTCGAGGCCAGGATCCAGTCGCACTGGGTCAGGTAGTGGTCGAGCACGCGCTGCATGCGGTCGCCCGAGCGCTGGTCGTAGTGCACGGTATCGACCAGGAAGCGCAGGATCTGGCCGTCGCCGAACCAGCGCTGCAGGATCTCGCGCGAGTAGTGGCGCGTGTAGGCCACGGTGTCGGTATGGAACGAGTAGACCAGCGGCACCGAGTTCCGGCGCGCGTGGCGCAGGCCGGTCTTGGCCAGGCTGAAGAAGGCGCCGGTCGCGTGCACGATGTCGTGCTGCGACAGGGCGCGCGCCAGGCCGGGATGGTGCGGCGACAGGCAGGTATGGTTCTGGCGGTTCTCGGTGAAGCCGAACCACTTGGTGTTGACCACGGGCCGGTGGAGCTGGAAGCGCACGTTCTCGGCGAAATCGATCGTGCGCGATTCCTCGCCCAGGTAGTGGACCGTCATGTCCAGCTCGCGCGGCATCGACGCCGCGGCGGCGGCCAGGCGCTCCCAGCACTTCACGTGCCCGCCGGCCCACGGGCCCCAGATCAGGTCGACCAGCACGCCGATCGACAGGCGCTCCGGCCGGTCGCGGTCGGGCGACCCGGCGTGCAGGAAGGAAGGCGGGCTTGCGCCGTCGGACGTCATGAGGGCGTTAAGGACCATGAATAGTGAGTGCGGATTTTTACGCCCGCGGCGACGCGAATCCAAGACTCGAATCCGCTCCCGGGATGGTCGTAAGCCGCGGAATCCGCTACATAGTTCAAAGTTTTTTCGAGAGGGACATTTATGCATCACGCCAGCGAAATCCACTTCACCTACCTGAATGGCCCGGATATCGACCAGCTGGCGATGACGGACCAGGAGATCCTGGATTCGATCGAGGGCGCGCTGCTGGCCCAGGGCCGTGGCCAAACGGTGATCGAGCCCCGGGTCCACCTGATGCCGGACCCGGCCTTTCGCGGGCATTTCAACGTCCTGCGCGGCTACGTCGCCCCGATCGACCTGGCCGGGGTGAAGATCGTCGGCGACTATGTCGACAACTACAAGAAGGGCCTGCCGTCCGAGATGGCCTTCCTGAACCTGTTCGACCCGCGCACCGGCATGCCGCGGGCGCTGCTCGACGCGGCGCTGATCACCGACATGCGGACCGGGGCGCTGACGGCACTGGGCGCCAAGTACCTCGCGCGCAAGAACTCCAAGGTGCTGGGCCATATCGGCGCGCGCGGCTCGTCCTACTGGAACGTGCGGCTGCTCGACAAGATCTTCAACTTCGACGAAATCCGCGTGCACTCCCGGCGCAAGGAAAGCCGCGATCCCTTCGCCGCGAAGCTGTCGGCCGATCTCGGCAAGAAGGTGATCGCGACCGAGGACTGGGAGTCCTGCCTCAAGGGCGCCGACATCATGGTCGAGGCCTCGCGGCTGGAACAGCCGACGCCGCTGTTCAAGACGTCGTGGATCAAGAAGTCGGCCTTCGTCGTGCCCTACGGCACGATGAGCGCGGTCGAGGACGACATCCTGGACCCGATGGACAAGATCGTCGTCGACGACTGGGGCCAGTGCCGGCCGGGCACCGGCAAGTTCGGCTGCCTGCGCCGCCATGTCGAAAGCGGCAAGCTGTCGGAAAAGAACCTCCACGGCGAGCTGTGCGAGATCGTCGCCGGCAAGAAGCCGGGGCGCGCGAACGACCAGGAGACGATCCTGTTCTGGCATCGCGGCCTGAGCCTCAGCGACATCGCGCTCGGCCACGCGATGCTGGAGAAGGCCGGCCGCCTGGGCGTGGGGCAGAAGCTGCGCTACGCTTGAGCAACACATCAGAGGGAGAGCCGCCATGCCCGATACGAAGCCCGCGCTGGCGAACCAACGCATTGCCTGGTTCAACGGCGCGTTCATGCCGGAGAGCGAGGTCAAGATCAGCTTCCGCGACCGCGGCGTGAAGTATGGCGACGGCGCCTTCGACACCACGCGCACCTTCTCGCACCGGATCTTCCGCCTGAAGGAGCATGTCGACCGGTTCTATAAGACGATGCGCTATTTGCGCCTCGATCCCGGCATGGCGCCGGCCGAGATGATGCGGATCACCGAGGAGGTGCTCGACCGCAACCTGCACCTGCTCGGCAAGGACGAGGACTACTGGGTCTCGCAGCGCATTACCCGCGGGCCCGAGGACATCGACTATCTCGAGAACAAGCCGAACCTGATCATCGAGTGCCTGCCGCTGCCCTTGAAGGCGCGCGCCACGCTCTACCGCGACGGCATCAAGGTCATCACCCCGGCCGTGCGCCGCGCGCCGCCCGAGGTAATGAGCCCGCGCGCCAAGACGCATAACTACCTGAACATGATCATCGCCGACCAGGACGTTCGGGCGCAGGACCCGATGGCCTGGGCGGTGCTGCTGGACATGCAGGGAAACCTGGCCGAGGGCCTGGGCAGCAACATCTTCTGCGTCCGCGACGGCGAGATCCTGACGCCGCGCACGCGCAACGTCCTGCCCGGCGTCAGCCGCGCGACGGTGATCGAGCTGGCGCAGGGCCTGGGGCTGAAGGTCCACGAGCAGGACATCGACCTGTTCGACGCCTACACGGCGGAGGAGGTCTTCCTGACCTCGACGTCGCTGTGCATCTGCCCGGTGCAGAGCATCAACGGCACCAGCTTCAAGGACTTCGGCATCCCCGGCCCGGTGACGAAGAAGATCAGCGACGCCTACGTGAAGCTGGTGGACTGCGACTTCGTGCAGCAATACCTGCGGCGGCTGTAGGTCTCCCATCGCGCTTCCTTCCGTCATGCCCGGGCTTGTCCCGGGCATCCACGTCGAGGAAGCGGCGACAGCGAATCGCTTGCGCGCGTTGCTGTTGGAAGCCGGCCGACGTGGATAGCCGGGACAAGCCCGGCTATGACGGCTAAATGATCGGGGGAGAGCCCTTTATCCCCGCCCCGGCGACAACACGCGATCCGCCTCGGCGATCTCCCTTGCGGCCGTGGCGCAGGACGGGCGCTGCAAGAGCCGGGCGTACCAGGCGGCCAGCGCCGGCGCCGAGTCGAGCGCGGGGCCGCCGAGGCGCTGGGTCCAGACGACCATCATGAACAGCGCGATGTCGGCGACGGTGAACTGGTCGCCCAGCAGGAAGTCGCCGCGGATCTCCGCCGCCGCCGCCCGGTAGAGCCCGCGCAGCTCGTCCTCGGCGCGCGCCGCCTCGTCCTCCCGCTGGCGCTGCCTGGCCGGATCGGGATCGGGCGGGCTGTTCCGCCGCATCATCGGGATCAGCGGCTTCAGCCAGACATCGTCGGCGACGAGCTCGAGCATCCGGCACCGCGCCCGCTCGCGCGGGGTCCTGGGGTAGAGCGGCGGGGCGGGGTAGGCGTCCTCCAGGTACTCGAAGATCAGGGTCGAATCGAACAGGGCCAGGTCGCCGTCGACCAGGACCGGCACCTGGCCCTTGGGGTTCGCGGCCAGCACGGCGGGATGCTTTGGGCTGTAGCCCTGGGCCTGGGTGAACGGCACCATTTCGCGCTCGTAGGCCAAGCCCTTCTCGGCCAGGGCGATTTCGACCTTGCGCGCGAACAGGCTCAGCGGGCCGGAAAAGAGCTTCATGCAGGAATCCCCGATGGTTCACTTGGAACATTTAGGGAACAATCCGGCCCGGCGCAAGCCCCGGCCGGGGCGGCCGCTCACCCTTGCGTGACAGGGGGCAATTACAGCGATTTAATCGCTGGGCCATCTGGCAGCAACGTGGCAAGGCCTACATAACAGCCCACAACGCCGCGCGACGGGAATCGCTTCGCTCGCACCCTGACCCGCCCCGCCGCCGGCAGCGGAATGCAACCCAGATCGAGCCTCTAAGGAGAGTGCCCATGCCTCTTGCCCTCGCTTCCCCGCCCGCCCCGGCGCCGCGCCCCCAGATGCAGCGCGCCAAGGCGCGCTACGGCGCCGTGGCCGCCGCCGCGCTGCTGAGCTTCACCCTCGTCGCGCCCGCCTT
>JAEULC010000506.1 GCA_016792605.1 Rhodospirillales bacterium | reverse complement strand
CCGAACGCCGCCTATAGGCACGCGATCCAGGGCCGCAAGGTCGATGTCGGCAACCGCGAGCAGGTCGGCGCCTTCGTGGCCGAGGTCGAGAAGGCGACCGGCGGCCCGGTCGGCGTGCTGGTCAACAACGCCGGTGGCGTGCGTGGTCAGGTCGGCCGGCCGCTGGAGGAAATCTCGCTCACCGACTGGAAGGTGATCTACGAGGCCAATGTCGACGGCGCCTTCTGGTTCTCCCAGGCCGCAGCACCCGGGATGAAGGCCGCGAAATCCGGCCGCATCGTCAACATCTCGTCGGGCGCCGGCCTGGGCGTCAGCCTCACCGGCATCCAGGCCTATGCCTCGGCCAAGGCGGCGCTGATCGGCCTGACGCGCCAGCTCGGGCATGAGCTGGGTCCCTGGGACATCACGGTCAACTGCGTGGCGCCGGGCTTCATCCGCTCCAACCCCTCGACCGAGAAGCAGTGGGACGCCTATGGCGCCGAGGGCCAGAAGCGCCTGGTCGAGTCGATTGCGCTGAAGCGGCTGGGCAAGCCCGAGGACATCGTCCACGCCGTGCTGTTCTTCGCGTCCGACCAGGCCAACTGGATCACCGGCCAGACGCTGAGCGTGAGTGGCGGCAAGTAGGCGCTACGCCGCGAGCTTCTCCACGACGAGGTCGGCGATGGCGAGCGAGGCGGTGAGGCCGGGCGACTCGATGCCAAAGAGCTGCACCACGCCCGGCACGCCGTGGTCCTTCGGGCCCTCGATCATGAAGTCCTTCGCCGGCTCGCCCGGCTTCTGCAGCTTGGGCCGCATGCCGGAATAACCGGGCGCCAGCGCGCCGTCGGGCAGGCCCGGCCAGTAGCGCCGGATCGCGGCGTAGAAGGACTCGGACCGCTTCGGGTCGACGTTGTAGTCCATCTTGTCGACCCACTCGACATCGGGACCGAAGCGCGCCTGGCCGCCCATGTCGATGGTCACGTGGACGCCGAGGCCGGCCTGCTCCGGCGCCGGGTAGATCAGGCGGCGGAACGGCGACTTCACGCCGCTGAGCGTGAAGTAGTTGCCCTTGCAGAGATAGCCCGGCGGTACATGATCCTGCGGGAAACCCTGCAGGGCGGCGCCCAGCGCCGGCGCGCCCAGCCCGGCACTGTTCACCAGGATGCGGCAATGAAGCTGCATCGGGTTCTCGCCGCCGACCGTCAGCTCCACGCCGCCCTCGACCACGCGGCCGCTCGCGACCGGGCTGTGGAAGGCGATCATCGTGCCGCCGGCTTCGGCCTCGCCCTGGTAGGCGACCATCAGCGAGTGGCTGTCGATGATGCCGGTGGAGGGTGACTGCAGCGCACCCAGGCACTGCACCTCGGGCTCCATCTGCCGCACCACCGCCGGCTCGACGAAGGTCAGGTCGTCGACGCCGTTGGCCAGGGCCTGCTTGCGGATCTTCTCCAGGCCGGCGAGCTCGGCTTCGGAACAGGCCACGATCAGTTTGCCGCAATTGTCGAAGGGCACGCCCAACGCCTTGCAGTAGGGGTAGAGCGCCTTCTTCCCCTCGACGCAGAGCTTCGCCTTCAGGCTGCCGGCCGGGTAGTAGATCCCGGCATGGATCACCTCGGAATTGCGGCTGGAGGTGTGGGTGCCGATCGCCTCCTCGGCCTCCAGCACGATCACCTCGCGGCCCTGAAGCGCCAGCGCGCGGGCGATGGCGAGGCCCACGACGCCGGCGCCGACGACGACGCATTCGACGGATTCGGTCATGGCCGGACTATATACACCAGGGCGTCAGCGCCGAACCATCATCTGGTCGGGCAGGAAATTGACGATCTCCGGGAACACCGTCACCAGCGCCACGGCCAAGCACATCAGGAAGAAGAGCGGCATGGTGTGCCAGGCGATCCAGGTGATCTGGCGCCCGGTCATGCCCTGCAGCACGAACAGGTTGAAGCCGACCGGCGGCGTGATCTGCGCCATCTCGACCACCAGCACGACGAAGATGCCGAACCACAGCGGGTCGATCCCGGCCTTCTGCACCGTCGGCAGCAGCACCGCCATGGTCAGCACCACCATCGAGATGCCGTCGAGGAAGCAGCCGAGCAGGATGTAGAACAGCGTCAGCGCGAAGATCAGCATGTAGGGCGACAGGTGCAACCCATCGATCCACTCGGCCAGGTGCCGCGGCAGGCCGGTGAAGCCCATCGCCAGGGTCAGGAACTGCGCCCCGGCCAGGATCAGCGCGATCATGCAGGAAAGCCGCGTCGCGCCCATCAGCGCGGTGATGAAATTCTCGCGGTTGAGCGATCCCTGCACCGCCGACAAGCCGAGCGCGCCGACCACGCCCAGCGCCGCGGATTCGGTCGCCGTGGCGAGGCCGGTGTAGATCGAGCCAAGCACGATCGCAATCAGGATCACCGCGGGAATCAGGTTGCGGCTTGCGTAGACGCGCTGGAGGAAGGTGAACTGTTCCGTCTCCGCCGGAACCTTGTCCTTGTTGAACAGGGCCCAGACGCCGACATAGCCCGAGAACAGAAAGGCCAGCATGATGCCGGGGATGACGCCGGCGATGAACAGCTTGGCGATCGAAACCTCGGCCGCGACGCCGTAGACGATCATGATGATCGAGGGCGGGATCAGCAGGCCGAGCGTGCCTGAGCCCGCCAGCGTGCCGATCGCGATGCCGTCCGGATAGCCGCGCGACTTGAGCTCCGGCAGGGTGATCTTGCCGATCGTGGCGCAGGTCGCAGCCGACGAGCCGGAAATCGCGGCGAAGATCGCGCAGCCCACCACGTTGGTGTGCAGCAGGCGTCCGGGCAGCCGCGTCACCCACGGCGCCAAGCCGCGGAACATGTCCTCCGACAGCTTGGTGCGGAACAGGATCTCGCCCATCCAGATGAACAGCGGCAGGGCGGTCAGGGTCCAGCTCGACGCCGCGCCCCAGATCGTCGTCGCCATCGCGTCGCCGGCCGGCCGCGTGGTGAAGAACACCAGCGCCACCATCGCCACGCCGAGCAGCGACAGG
>JAEULC010000500.1 GCA_016792605.1 Rhodospirillales bacterium | reverse complement strand
CTCGACGACGTAGACGATGGCGGTCAGCACGAAGACGAACACGACGATGTTCAAGATCGCCTGCAGCGTCTCCTCGTTGCGCTTGAACCAGGCCGAGTTCTGCCGAAGCTCGCGCAGGACATGATAGGACCGCAGCAGGCGCAGCATCCGCACCACGCGGAGGAAGGCGAGGTTGTCGAGCAGGAACGGCGCCAGCAGCGAGGCGATGACCGCGATGTCCGCGATCGAGTTAAAGCGGACCAGTTGCAGCCAGGGCCGGTTGGCAATCGACACCCGCGCGGCCAGTTCGCCGGCTAGAACAGCGGCCAGCACCAGGTCGACAACCAGGATGCCCATGGTCTGCTCGGTCATGGACGAAGCGATGAAGAAGGCGATGGTCAAGAGGTCGAAGCCCAGCAGCGCGTAGCGGAATCGCACCGCGCCGGGCGTCGAGCCGAAATAGAGATCCTTCAGCGTCTCGCGGAATGCTCGGTCTGCCATGGCCCCCTCGGCGGCGACTGTAGCAGAACGCGACCGGCTTGACGCGCCGCCGGGCAACGGGGTTTGTTGCAGGGAACGGAGGGAGAAAGAGGATGGATCCGGCCGCGTTTCGTGCCTCGACGGCGAAAGCCCAGCCGCCCGCCGGGCTTACCGAGGCGCTTCAGGCGCTATGGTGGGACGCCAAAGGCGACTGGACCAAGGCGCACGAGCACGCCCAGGCCCAGGACGACAAGGTCGGCGCCTGGGTACACGCCTACCTGCACCGCAAGGAAGGCGACCTGTCGAACGCCGGGTACTGGTACCGCCGCGCCGGCAAGACGCGGCCCGATGCCCCGCTCGACCAGGAGTGGGATGCGATCGCGGCGGCGCTGCTGAAGGACTGACGCCTATCCCTGCAGCGTTTCGTCCTGCAGGAAATCGAAGTCGCAGCCCTTGTCGGCCTGCATGACGTGCTGGGCGTAGAGCTTATAGTAGCCGCGCTTCGGCGTGGCGGGCGGCTTCCAGGCCGCGCGGCGGCGTTCCAGCTCCTTGGCGTCGACCAGCATGTTGATCGCGCGCCTGGCGACATCGAGCTCGATCATGTCGCCGTCCTTGACCAGCGCCAGCGGGCCGCCGACCGCGGCCTCGGGCGCCACGTGCAGCACGATCGCGCCATAGGCGGTGCCGGACATGCGGGCGTCGGAGACGCGCACCATGTCCTTCACCCCGGCCTGGGCGAGCTTCTTCGGGATCGGGATGCCGCCGGCCTCGGGCATGCCCGGCGCGCCGATCGGGCCGATGTTGCGCAAAACCATCACCGTGTCCTTGGTCACGGGCAGGTTGGGATCGTCGATGCGCCTGGCCATGTCCTCCAGGCCCTCGAACACCAGGGCGGGACCCTTGTGCTGCATCAGGCCCGCATCGGCGGCGGCGCGCTTGATGACCGCACCGTCCGGCGCCAGGTTGCCGCGCACGATGGTCAGCGCCTCGCCGGGCGAGACCGGATTGCTCAAGGGGCGGATGATCTTCTCGTCGACATAGGGCAGCCAGCGCTTCAGCATGTCGGCGATCGTGTCGCCCGCGGCCGTTATCGCGCTGGTGTCGATCTTGTCGCCCAACTGGCGGAGCAGCGCCGGCAGGCCGCCGGCGGCGTGGAAATCCTCCATGTAGTTCTGGCCGACGGGCTTCAAATCGGTCAGCACCGGCGTGGTGCGGCCGATCTGGTCGAGTTCGTCCAGGCTCATCTCGATGCCGACGCGGCCGGCGATGGCGGCGAGGTGGATGACGGCGTTGGTGGAGCCGCCGAGCGCGGCCAGCACGACCATGGCGTTGCGGATCGCGGCCTTGGTGACCAGCGCGCGCGGGCTGGGACTGCCGGACCTCGCCATCTCGACCGCGCGCATACCCGTCGCCTCGGCGTGGCGCAGGCGCTCGGCATGGACGGCGGGGATCGAGGCGCCGCCGGGCAGCATCAGGCCCAGGATCTCGGCGAAGCAGGCCATGGTGCTGGCCGTGCCCATCACGGTGCAGGTGCCGTGGCTCGCGATCAGGCGCCCATGGCCCTGGGCAAGCTGCTGGTCGGTGATTTCGTTGGCGCGGCGCAGATACCACAGGCGGCGGCAGTCGGTGCAGGCGCCGAGCCGCTCGCCCTCGTTCATGCCGGCCAGCGCGGCCCCCACCACCTCGATCAGCGTCGGCACGTCGGCCGACAGCGCGCCCATGATCTGCGCCGGCACGGTCTTGTCGCAGCCGCCGATCAGCACGGCTGCGTCCAGGGGCTGCGCGCGCAGCATCTCCTCGACGTCGATCGCCATCAGGTTGCGCAGCAGCATCGTCGTCGGCGAGCAGAACGACTCGTGGAGCGAGATGGTCGGGAATACGAAGGGGATGCCGCCGGCCGCCAGCACGCCGCGCTTGGTCGCCTCGATCACCTCGGGCGCCGTGGCGTGGCAGGGATTGAAGTCCGAGGCCGTCGACCCGATGCCGACCACCGGGCGGTCCAGCACCTCGTCGCCATAGCCGGCCGATTTCAGGAAGGCCTGGCGCAGGAACAGTGCGAACCCGGCGTCGCCATAGCTGGTCAGGCGGGACTTCAGCCCCTTCGGTCCCTTGGACATCGTTTCTTTCCCCATCTGTCTTCTGCGAGGCGGCAAGGTCGTCGCCGCTCCCCGGAATGTCAACCGTAACCGCTTTCATCGGCGCCGCCGCTATGTTTATGCTGCGCGCCTTCCAGAACTGTCGGGAATGAGGCTGGCATGAAGAAGATCGGGTTGGTCGGCGCGGGCTGGGTTACCCAGCATCACCTCGACGGGTACAAGGCGTTGAAGGACCGCGTGCAGGTCCAGGCGATCGCCGACCCGTCCGAGGCGGCGCGCAATGCCCGGGCCCAGGCCTACGGCATTCCCAGGACCTATCCGAGCGTAGAGGCCATGCTGGCATCCGAGCGGCTCGACGCGGTCGACGTGGCCTGCCCGCGCGAGTACCACGTGCCGGTCTGCCTCGCGGTCGCGGGCAAGGGGCTGCCGATGCTATGCCAGAAGCCGCTGGCGCCGACCCTGGCCGAGGCCGAGAAGCTGGTCGCCGACATCGGCAACCGCGCGCGGCTGATGGTGCACGAGAACTGGCGCTTCCGCCCGCACTACAGGCTGATGAAGCGCTGGATCGACGAGGGCCGGATCGGGAAGATCCACCAGGGGATGATGATCATCCTGGCCAGCGCCCTGGTCCCCGACGCGCAGGGCAAGATGTGGGCGGTCGAGCGCCAGCCCTATTTCGCGGGCGAAAAGCGCCTGCTGGTGGCCGAGTCCGCGATCCACCAGATCGACACGATGCGCTACCTCATGGGGCCGCTAGTGCTGGAGAAGGCGCATATCGGCGCGCCCGAGCACGGGCTGAAGGGCGAGGGGCGCTGCATGCTGATGATGTCGGTGCCGAACGGGCCGCCTTGCGTGCTGGTGGCAGATTTCGGCGCCCATGGCCGCCCGCAGTCGCAGTTCGACCATGTCGAGCTGATCGGCGAGAAGGGCTCGATCCGCTTCATGAACAACGTGGTCGAGCTGTTCGGGCCCACGCCCGAGCGCGTCGAGGTCGATCTCGACGCCAACTACAAGGCGTCCTACCGCGACACGATCGCGCATTTCCTGGAACGGCTCGACGACGGCAAGCCGTTCGAAACCTCGCCCGAAGACAATTTCGGCACGCTCAGGATCGTCGAGGGCGCCTATGCCGCCGGTTTCCAGCGACGCGGCTGAGGCGCGCCCGGTTCAGGCTCGGCGCCTGACAGGCCGTCCGCATCGGGGCCGATCTCCCGCTGCCAGGGGCGCCAACGCTCCAGCGCGACCAGGCCCGCGATCAGCAGGGCGGCGAAGGCCAGGGCAAGGATCCAGAATGGCGCCCCGGTCACGGAGTCGAGCGTCAGCTTGCCGGTCGTGCTGGTCAGCAGCACGGGCTTCAGCACCGGCTCGGCATAGGTGAAGGTCACGGCGCCGGCGATGCCGCCCAGCAGCGTGAACCAGGCGTCACGATAGCCGACGCCGATCTGCGCCATGACCGTGCCCGGGCAGGCGCCAGCGAGCGCGATGCCGGCGCCGAGCAGCAGCCCGCCGACGATGTCGGCGCTGTAGATCGTGGCCTTGGGGTGCAGCTTGGTGATGCCGAGCCCGTGCAGCACCGCCAGCAGCACCAGTCCGGTCGTGACGGCGGTCAGGAAGATCTTCAGCATCTGGAAGTTCCGGAGCTGCATCTGGCCCAGGATGATGCCCGGCTCGAACACGCGGGACTTCTCCAGCGCGAAGCCGAACACGGCGCCCATCAGCAGGCCGATCAGCATGGCAACTGGGACGGACATGGTTCTTCTCCTTATCCCTGGATCAGGCGCGGCGCAGGACCATCGCGGTCGCGATGCCGCCGGCGAACATGGCGGTCACGGCGATGATCGAGCCGATCGCGAGCTGGGCGATGCCCGAGATGCCGTGGCCGCTGGTGCAGCCATCGGCGATGCGCGCCCCGGCCAGCATGACGAAGCCGGCGATGAAGGCGACGGCAAAGCGTAGCGCGGGGCTCGACGTACCGAGCGCCCGGCGCCAGACCGGGGCGATGCCGCGCCGGCGCATGCCGGACAGGCTGGCCGACAGCAGCGCGCCAAGGGCGATGCCGGCGACCAGCGCCACCTGCCACCAGTTCTTGGCCCCGTCGAGATGCTTCGCGGCATAGTCGATCGCGCGCACGCCGGGGTCGACCAGCTCGGCTAGGTTCGCGCCCACCGTCACGTAGGACGAGGAGGTGCCGAGCGCGGTGCCGATCAGCAGGAAGGCGGGAACCTGGAGCAGCCCGATCAGCACCCCGCTGACATAGGGCGACCAGGCGCGGTCGGTGAAGCGCGGCATGGCCTCTCTCCCGCTCAGCGCGCCGCCGGGGACGCGCCGTCGACGCTGCAGGTGCGGATGCCGATCAGCGTGTAGAGCGGGCACCAGCGCACCAGCGCGGTGAACAGCGGAACGATCCCGATCAGGCCGAACCAGCGGGCATTGCCGTCCAGGACGAACAGCAGGGCCAGCAGCCCCACGCCGACGACGATGCGAAGCGCGCGGTCGACCGCGCCGATATTCCTGTCCATCTCGATCCTCCACGGCGCTCTGGTGCGCCTTCGAAAACATTAGATAATGCTAATATAAAATAAAGCGGGCTGCGATGCGCCGAATTGTCGCGCCCGGCCGGTGAGGCGGCCGTCGCCGTGTGGGTGAATCTCCTAGCGAAGCGCCCGGGCAATTCCCCGCGCATCTTTGATACGTCCATGCTAGGACAGGCGTCGCCGCGGAGGGTTAACCTCCCGGCATGGTCGGGTGTTCACGGACGCCGGCGAGGGGGAGACGGGTGTCGCTGTCCTATGTGCTGATCCAAACCCTGAACGGGGTGCAGTACGGATTCCTGCTGTTCCTGGTCGCGAGCGGCCTCACCCTCGTCTTCGGCATCATGGGCGTCATCAACCTCGCCCATGGCGCCTTCTACATGGTCGGCGCCTACCTGGCCTGGTGGTTCGCCGCCTGGACCGGCAGCTTCGTCCTGGCGCTGCTGATAGCCCTGCCGATCACCGTGCTGCTCGGCCTCGTGATCGAGCGCTGCGGCATCCGCTACCTCTACGAGCGCGACCACCTGCACCAAGTGCTGTTCACCTATGGATTGATCCTGATCCTAAACGAGTTGCAGCGCCTGCTGTTCGGCAACGATGTGCACGGCATCCAGACTCCGCCGATGCTCGCCGGCGCGCTGCCGATCGGCGAGGTGCAGACCTATCCGATCTACCGCGTGTTCATCTCGGTGGCCTGCATCGCGGTGGCGGGCGCGCTCTACCTCGTCATCCAGCGCACCCGGCTCGGCATGGTGATCCGCGCCGGATCGACCCATCGCGAGATGGTCTCGGCGCTCGGCTTCGACATCGGCCGGCTGTTCATGGTGGTCTTCGGCCTGGGCGTGGCGCTGGCGGCCTTCGCGGGCATGATCGCGGCTCCGGTCAGCACGGTCTATCCCGGCATGGGCGAGCACATCCTGATCATCTCCTTCGTCGTCGTCGTGATCGGCGGCATCGGCTCGATCAAGGGTGCCTTCGTCGGCGCCATGCTGGTGGGGATCGCCGACACCTACGGCCGGGTGCTGCTGCCGGCAGGCGCGGGCGTCGTAGTTTATGCCGTGATGGCGCTGGTGCTGCTATGGCGGCCGCAGGGCCTGTTCGGCCGGGCAACGTAGCGCGACCATGCCGCGTATCTCGCGACCCATCCTGTTGCTTCTTCTTGCCGGCACGGCCTTCCTGGCGCTGTTCCCGCTCTGGGGCGAGACGTTCTATATCCGCTTCGTGACGCGGATCATGGTCTACGCGCTCTTCGCCATGAGCCTGGACCTGCTGGTCGGCTATGTCGGCCTCGTCAGCCTCGGCCACGCCGCCTTCTTCGGCGTGGCGATCTACACTGTTGCCGGCCTGGTCAACAAGGCCGGCATTACCAGCGCCTTTGCCATCCTGCCGGCCGCGCTCGCCCTGTCGGCGGCATGCGCGCTGGTGATCGGCTGGATCAGCATCCGCACCTCGGGCGTCTACTTCATCATGATCACCCTCGCGCTCGCGCAGATGCTCTACTACTTCTTCAACGACCAGAAGTACTGGGGCGGCACGGACGGGATGAACATCGACCGCCGCCCCGATCTGATGCTGGGCGACATGGTATTGTTCAACTTCAACGACCGGGTCCAGTTCTACTACCTTGCGCTCGCCTGCCTGGTCGTCGCCTTCCTGCTGCTCTACCGCCTGCTGCGCAGTCCCTTCGGCCATGCGCTGGTGGGGATCCGCGCTAACGAGGGCCGGATGCGCGCGCTCGGCTACGACGTGCAGCGGCTGAAGCTGATCGCCTTCGTGATCGCTGGCACGGTCGCCGGCCTGGCGGGGTTTCTCGAGGCGGCGCGCGGCACCTTCGCCAGCCCGGCGCATCTGGGCTGGCACGAATCGGGCCACGCCCTGGTCCTGGTGATCCTGGGCGGGATCGGCACGCTGTTCGGGCCGGTGATCGGCACCTTCGTGCTGTTGCTGATGGAGGACTACTTCGCGACGCTGACCGACCGCTGGCTCTTGATCATGGGCGTGTTCGTGATCGCGGTCGTCATGTTCCTGCCGAACGGACTCGCCGGCCTCCTGAAGCGACTGGAGCGGCGCGATGGCTGAGCCGGTGCTCGAGACCGCCGGCCTGTCGCGCCTGTTCGGCGGGCTGGCCGCGGTGCAGGACGTGGCCCTGTCGGTCGTGCCGGGCGAAGTGCATGCGGTCGTCGGCCCGAACGGCGCCGGCAAGACGACGCTGATCAACCTGCTCTCGGGCGACCTCAGGCCCAGTTCGGGAACGGTGCGCTACCAGGGCGAGGACATCACCGGCTGGCCGGCCTATCGCGTCGCGCGCGCCGGCATCGGCCGCTCCTACCAGAAGACCAACATCTTCCGCGAGTTCACCGCCTTCGAGAATTGCTGGCTGGCGTCGAAGGCGAAGCTCGGCCGCCTGCCGCTGTTCCGGCCCGCCCGCGCCTTCCGCGAGACGATCGAGCGCGCGGAGCGGGCGCTGGTGCTATGCGCGCTCGAGCAGCGCCGCGACACCCGCGCCGGCGCGATGAGCTATGGCGAGCAGCGCCAGCTCGAGCTGGCGATGATGCTGGCGACCGAGCCCAGGCTGCTGCTGCTCGACGAGCCGCTGGCCGGCATGGGCCCGGAGGAAAGCCAGCGCGTCATCGAGTTGCTGCGCAAGCTCGCCGTCGACCACACGATGGTGATGATCGAGCACGACATGGACGCCGTCTTCGCCATCGCCCAGCGCATCACGGTGATGGTCAACGGGACGGTGCTGGCCAGCGGTACGCCCGAGGCGATCCGCGCCAATCGCCAGGTGCAGCAGGCCTATCTGGGCGAGGATCACTGAGGCCATGGCGGCGATCATCGACGCGAAGGGCCTGCAGGTCTTCTACGGCGACAGCCAGGTGCTGCACGGCGTCGATTTCCGCGTCGGCGAGGGCGAGACCGTGGCGCTGATCGGCCGCAACGGCATGGGCAAGTCGACGACGCTGCGGGCGATCCTGGGCCTGGTGCCACCGCGGGGCGGGTCGGTCGCGATCCTGGGCCAGGACATGACCGGCCAGCCGACGCACCGCATCGCCCGCGCCGGCCTCGGCTACGTGCCGGAGGGGCGACAGATCTTCCCGCGGCTCAGCGTGCGCGAGAACCTCGCGATCGCCGCCAGGCCCGGGCGCGGCGGCACCACCGACTGGACCGTCCGGCGCGTGCTCGAAACCTTTCCGCGCCTCGCTGAGCGCCTCAATCATGTCGGCACGACCTTGTCGGGCGGCGAGCAGCAGATGCTGGCGATCGGCCGCGCGCTGGTGACCAACCCCGACGTGCTGATCCTGGACGAGGCGACCGAGGGTTTGGCGCCCCTGATCCGCAAGGAGATCTGGCGCGTCGTCGTCGGGCTCAAGGCGACGGGTCTGGCCACGGTGATCGTCGACAAGAACGTCCACGCCCTGCTCGACATCGCCGACCGCGCCGTGATCCTGGTCAAGGGCCAGGTGGCGCATGAGGGCACCGCCGCCGAGCTGAGGCGGCGGCCGGAGATTCTTCAGCGCTATATCGGGCTCTAGAGGCGCTTGAGGAACCCGCCGACGGCATCGAGCACAGCCTGGGTCTGGTCGCGGTGCGGCGAGTGCTTGCATTGGGGCAGCATCAACTTCTCGGCGCGCCCAGCAACCTGCGTGACGATCGCGTCGACCTGCTTCCCGGTGCCGTACTCGTCGTCCAGGCCCTGGATCGCGAGGACCGGCGCGGCGACGCGCGGGAAATACTCTTCGATGTTCCAATGCCAGAAATCGGGCGACAGCCATACGTCGTTCCAGCCGCGGAAGGCGTTATCGACGTTGTCGCCATGATAACGTGCCAGGCGCCGGCGGAGATCGGTTGCGGCGTAGGCGTCGCGCGCCATCGCGATGCTCTTGACGCAGACCTCCTCGTTGAAGGCGTGGGCCGCCATGGTGACGACGCCCTTCAGGCCGGGGCGCGTCGCGCCGCCTGCGTAGATCAGGGCGATGGAGCCGCCGTCGCTGTGGCCGAGCAGCACGTGGTCGCCGATGCCGGCCGCGGCCAGCACCTTCGGCAGCACCTCCAGCGCCTCGCAGTGCATGTAGCGTGTCGGCCAGGGCAGGGGTTGCGGCGAGGAGCGGCCGTAGCCGGCGCGGCTGTAGAGGAACACCGGCGCGCCGGTCGCGGCCGCGAGCTTGTCCGGAAAGTCGCGCCACATCGACACGCTGCCCAGTCCCTCGTGCAGCAGGACGATCGTGGGCTTGGCGGGGTCGCCCGGCAGGCGGCGATATTCCAGGCGCGCGCCGTCGATCTGCAGATATTCGCCATCGCTCTGATCAAGCATCGGTGACTGGAGCCTCGCCGCTGGTCGCGTCATCATTTCCGGGCAGCATGGGTAGACCGGCCGGCCGGAGAGCGCAATGTCGCACGATCATGACCATGACCACGATCATGAGCACGACCATCCGCACGACCACCACCATGGTCACGGCCAGCATCACCACGGCCACTTGCCGCGCCGGGCGGTACTCGCGGGCGGGCTGGTGCTGCCGGTGGTGCTGGCGGCGGCCGAGGCGCGGGCCCAGGCCTATGTCGACGCACTCGCCGACCGGGCGCGCGCCTTCGCCGCCATGCTCGACCCGATGCAGCGCCGCGTGGCGCTCTACGCCTTCGACGCGCCGGCGCGGTTCGACTGGCACTACGTGCCGCGCTCGCGTCCCGGCCTCGCCTTTCGCGGCATGACGCCAGAGCAGCGCCGCGCGGCCGACGGGCTCTTGCGCGCGGTGCTGAGCGAGGAGGGCTACAGGCGCGTCGAGGGCGTGCGGCTGGTCCTCGAGAACATCCTGCGCGGCGACAGCAGCTCGGGCTTCCGCGATCCCGAGAACTACGCCTTCGCGCTGTTCGGCACGCCCGGCGCCTATCCCTGGGGCATGCGCTTCGAAGGCCATCACCTGTCTCTGAATTTCACCTTTCCGGCGCCGGGCAAGGCCAGCGCCACGCCGAGCTTTTGGGGCGCCAACCCAGCCGAGGCGCGGCGCGGGCCGCATCAGGGTTTCCGGCTGCTGGGCCCGCAGACCGACGCCGCCTTCGCCCTGGTGCGCTCGCTCGGCCAGGACCAGCGCGGCCAGGCGGTGATCGGCGACCGGTCGCTGGGCGAGATCGTCGCCGGACCGGGCCGTGCCGACGAGCTCAAGGCGCCGCGCGGCCTTGCCTACGCGCAGATGACCGAGACGCAGCGCAACCAGGCGATCGCGGTGATCGAGGGCATGATGACGCCGCTCCACGCCGAGTTCCGCGCCCAGCAGGCGCAGCGCCTTCGTGAGAGCGGCCTGGACGGCCTGCGCTTCGCCTGGGCTGGCAGCACGGCCGATAAGGGGGCGTATTATTTCCGCCTGCACGGACCGATCACCCTGGTCGAGTTCGACAACACCCAGGACGATGCCAACCACATCCACTCGCTGTGGCGCGACCTAGCGGCGGACTGGGGCGACGACGCGCTCGCCGCGCATTACCGCAGCGGCCACAAGCCCTGATCAGCGGCCGATCTGGCGCAGCTTGAAGCGCTGGATCTTGCCCGTCGCTGTTTTGGGCAGCGCGTCCACGTACTCGATCCAGCGCGGGTACTTGTAGGGGGCGAGTCGCGACTTCACGAAGTTCTGCAGCTCGCCCGTCAGCGTGTCGCGGTCGGCCCTGGCGGCTTCGGGCTTGAGCACGACGAAGGCCTTGGGCTTCAAGAGGCCCTGGTCGTCGTCCTGGCCGACCACGGCGGCTTCCAGCACCTGGGGATGCGCGATCAGCGTCGCCTCGACCTCGAACGGCGAGACCCAGTTGCCGCTGACCTTCATCATGTCGTCGCTGCGGCCGCAGTAGTGATAGAAGCCCTCGGCGTCCACGCGGTACTTGTCGCCGGTATAGGTCCAGGGCCCCCGGAACGTGTGCGTGCTCTTGCCGCGCTGGTTCCAGTAGCCGATCGCCGACGAGGGACCATTGACCACCAGCTCGCCGATCTCGCCCGGCGCCGCCGGGTCGCCCTTCTCGTCGAGGATGCGCAGGTCGTAGCCCGGCACCGCCTTGCCGGTCGTGCCGTAGCGGATCTCGCCCGGCCGGTTGGCAAGGAAGATGTGCAGCATCTCGGTCGAGCCGATGCCGTCCAGGATGTCGACCCCGAACCGCTGCTTCCAGCGCTTGCCCACGTCCTCGGGCAGGGCCTCGCCGGCGGAGATGCACAGGCGCAGCCGATCGGAGCCCTTGTCGCGCGTGTTCGCCGGATCGGCCAGGATCGCGCCGAACAGCGTCGGCACGCCGTAGAACAGCGTCGGCCGGTGCTTCCTCAGCATCGCCATCACGCCGTCGGGCGTCGGCCGCGCGGCGGTGATCGCGGCCGTGCCGCCCATGTGCAGCGGCAGGGTCATGGCGTTGCCCAGGCCGTAGGCGAAGAACAGCTTTGCCGCCGAGTAGCTGACGTCGCTCTCGGTGATGCCGAGGCAGCCGCGACCCCACAGCGCCGCTGTCTGCACCAGGTCGGACTGCAGGTGCATCGCGCCCTTGGGCGCGCCGGTCGACCCGGAGGAGTAGAGCCAGAAGGCGACGTCGTCGGCCGTCGTCGCGGCGGCGGCCAGCGTGCCCGCTGCCTTGTCCATGAGGTCGGCGAGGCGCTGATGGCCGTGGCTCTCTGCTCCGCTCACGACGATGTGCTTCAGGTGCGGCTGGTCCTTCGCCGCGGGCAGCAGCTTGTCGAGCAGCGCGTCGGACGCGACCAGCGCGCGGGCGCGGCTGTCGCGCAGCATGTAGGCATAGTCGCCCGAGGTCAGCAGCGTGTTGAGCGGGATCGGCACGAGGCCGGCCTTGATCGCGCCCCAGAACACGGCGGGGAAGTCGACCGTGTCGAGCAGCGCCATTGCCACGCGGGTTTCGGGCTCGAGGCCCAGCGCCAGCAGCGCATGGCCGGCGCGGTTCACGCGGTCGAGCAGATCGGCGTAGCTGTACGAGCCGGCATCGTCGTGGAGCGCGATCCTGGCGCCGCGTCCCTCGGCCACGTTGCGGTCGATGAAGTCGACGGCCGCGTTGTAGTCGCGCGGGATCGCCACGCGCGGCGGCGACACGCCGGCATCAACCTTCGAATAGCCGCTCATCCCTTCCCCTCCGACCGTGCACGCCGGTGTCTTGCGTCGGCATTCTGTGCTGCCCTAGTGGAACCATATTGCAAGATCGGCACTATTTTGCCTACGGTTGTCGCGCCTGCGTCGAATATAAGGAAATCCCGGTGGCCGACGGCAAGCCCTTGGACACCAAGCCAGCGCCGCTCGAACCCTCGGCCGACGCGTATCTGCGCCAGCTCGGCGAGCGCGTGCGCGGCCATCGCGCGCGCCGCGGCCTGACGCGCAAGACCCTGGCCCAGGCCTCGGACATCTCCGAGCGCTACCTGGCCCAGCTCGAGCACGGTGCGGGCAACATCTCGATCCTGCTGCTGCGCCAGGTGGCGCGCGCGCTGGGCGTGCCGCTGAACGACTTGGCGCGCGAGGGCAGCGAGCAGTCCGTCGAACTGTCGCTGCTGACCGAGTTCTTCGAACGCCTGCCGGTGGAGAAGCAGCGCACCCTCTTGCGGCTGGTCATGGACCAGGCCGGATCGGCCAAGGGCCGCGAGGGCCGCATCGCGCTGATCGGCCTGCGCGGCGCGGGCAAGACGACGCTGGGCCAGCGCCTTGCCGCTGCCCTCAACCTTCCGTTCCTTCGCCTGGTCGGCGAGGTCGAGCGCCTGGCCGGCATGACGGTCAACGAGATCTATTCGCTGTCCGGCCAGGCCGCCTACCGGCGGTTCGAGCAGCGCGCCCTGGCCCAGATCGTCGAAACCCACCCGCGCGCGGTCATCGAGACCGGCGGCAGCCTGGTGGCCGAGGCCGCCACTTTCGGCCTGCTGCTGTCCTCGTGCTTCACCGTTTGGGTGCGTACCTCGCCCGAGGAGCACATGGCCCGCGTGGTGGCCCAGGGGGACCACCGGCCCATGGCCGACCAGGCCGACGCCATGGCCGACCTGCGGCGCATCCTGGCGGAGCGGGAGGCCTTCTACCGCCGGGCGGACGCGGTGGTCGACACGTCGGGTCAGACGGTCGAGCACTGCGTGAAGGAGCTGATCGGACTCTGCCGTCAGGCTGTTCCAAGCGAACTGCTCGCCGTTTCAAGGCTTTAAACAGAAAATGCAGAATAATTCCATCGGCTTGGGTTGCCGTCGCTGTACGTATGCATTATAGTGCATAAAACTGCAGGGTAGGGACATGATCGACTTCCGCACCGAGCCTGGCCGGTACCGGCACTGGCGGCTGAGTTTCGACGGCCCTGTCGCGACCCTGACGCTGGCGATCGACGAGAAGGGCGGACTCGCGCCGGGCTATGAGCTCAAGATGAACTCCTACGACTTGGGCGTGGACATCGAGCTCTACGACGCGGTCCAGCGCCTGCGGTTCGAGCATCCCGAGGTGAAGACCGTCGTGGTGACCTCGGGTCGAGACCGCATCTTCTCCGCCGGCGCCAACATCAAGATGCTCGCGGCCTCGTCGCACCAGCACAAGGTCAACTTCTGCAAGTTCACCAACGAGACGCGGCTGGCGATCGAGGACGCATCCGAGAACTCGCGCCAGCGCTATCTCTGCGCCGTCAACGGGCCCGCCGCCGGCGGCGGCTACGAACTCGCGCTCGCGACCGACTGGATCCTCTTGATCGACGACGGCAGCTCCGCCGTGTCGCTGCCCGAGGTGCCGTTGCTGGCGGTGCTGCCCGGCACGGGCGGCCTCACGCGCCTGGTCGACAAGCGCCGGGTGCGCCGCGACCACGCGGACTTCCTCTGCACCGTCGAGGAAGGCGTGCGCGGCAAGCGGGCGATCGACTGGAAGCTCGTGGACGAAGTCGCGCCCAGCTCGTCCTATGCCGAGGCGGTGAAGCAGCGCGCCCGGGCCATCGCCGAGACCTCGGACCGGCCTGCGGACGCCAAGGGCGTCGCGCTGCCGCCGCTCAACCGCACGATCGCCGGCGATCGCGTGGATTACGGCGTGCTGGCGATCGAGATCGACCGCGGCCAGCGCACGGCGACGATCACCCTGCGCGGCCCCGACGCGCCGCCGCCGGCCGACACCGCCGCGGTGCTGGCGCAAGGCGCGCAATTCTGGCCGCTGGCGCTGGCCCGCGCGCTCGACGACGCGATCCTGCACCTGCGGTTCAACGAGACCGAGATCGGCGTCTGGGTGTTCAAGACGGAAGGCGACGCCGGGCAGGTCGCTGCCTATGACGCGCTGCTGCAGCGGCTTGAGGGCGACTGGCTGGGGCGCGAGATCCTGCTCTACTGGAAGCGGACCCTGAAGCGCCTGGACGTGACGTCGCGTAGCATGTTCGCCCTGGTGGAGCCCGGAAGCTGCTTCACCGGATTCCTGCTGGAGCTCGTACTGGCGGCCGACCAGAGCTTCATGCTCGACGGCGTGCTGGACGGCGACAACCGGCCGCCGGCGGCGCTGCGCCTCAGCGGCCTGAACTTTGGGTCGCTACCGATGGGCAATGGCCTGACCCGGCTGCAGACGCGGTTCCTGGA
>JAEULC010000478.1 GCA_016792605.1 Rhodospirillales bacterium | reverse complement strand
CACCACGTCGATCGTCGGGTCGGCGATCCACGCCTTGAGCTGGGCCACGATGTCGGCCGTCTCGTCGCGCACGATCTTCTTCTGGGCGACGCGGTGGCCTGCGCCCTCGATGCGCTCGACCAGCGTGCGGCCCGACTTGTCATCGGTCTCCTGCCGCGTGTCCGACACGGTCAGGACCGCGATGTTGACGGCCAGGAACGGACGGGACTGGTCGATCCGAGACATGACGTTGGGCGCCTTCCGCACAAGGTCGGCTGGCGCCGGTCGATCAGTCGCTGATCGAGGCCACGCCGATGCCGCTTTGCGGATCGTAGCTTGGCCAATCGCCGGCCGCCAGCGCGTCGAGCGACGGGCTGGTCTGGCCGAAGCGGATCCGATAGATCCACATGTTGGCCAGCACGCGCTCGATGAAGATCCGGGTCTCGCGCGCCGGCAGGCTTTCGATGAACAGCAGCGGGTCGTCGCGGTAGTCGTTCTTGCGCTCCCACTTGCGCAGGTTGCCCGGGCCGCTGTTGTAGGCGGCCGCCATCTTGAACAGGTTCGCGCCGATGTTCTCGTCCTTGAACAGGTGCTCGACATAGGCCTGGCCGAGCAGGAGGTTCGTGGACGGATCGAACAGCGTGTCGCGCGAGTTGAGCGGGACATTGGCGGCGCGGGCGATGAACTTGCCGGTCGCGGGCATGAGCTGCATCAGCCCGCGGGCCCCCGCATGGCTCTTGGCGCGCGGCCGGAAGCCGGATTCCTGGCGCACCAGGGCGTGCACCAGCGCGGCGTCGATGCCGTACTCCGATGCCGTGGCGCCGGGCCAGGGCATCACGGGGTAGAGCGCGCTGTCGACCGCGGTGCCGTCTTCCTTCAGCAGGCGCTGGGCCAGGTCCAGGGACGAGGCCGGCGTGCCGATGCGCTCGCTGAGCGCGACCAGGCTCATGGTCGATCCGACGCCGCCCGAAGCCGCCGCGGTCCGCAGCTCGTGGTCGGCCCGGTCGTACTGCCAGACCTGGGCCAGCGCGATGGCGCGCTGGATCGCGGGGTGCTGGGAGAGGGCGTCGATCTCGGCCGGCCCCAGCACGGTCTTCTCGAAGTTCAGCCCGTAGTCCAGGCCCAGCACGTGGCGGGCGAGGATGCCGTAGAAGGTGCGGGGATGCTGGGCCGCGGCCTGCAGCATCTCGGTATGGCGCTTGGGCTGCTGGCTGGCGTGCAGCGAGCGCGCCGCCCAGTAGAACCCGGCCGACTTGACCCAGGGGTCGACGCCCGAGGCGTGGCCGACCTGTTCGAACAGCTTGGCCGCAGCGACGTATTTCTGCGCCCGCCAGGCGTTGAGCCCGGCGTTCCAGGCGCGCCCGGCGCCGCCGGCGCCTAGCTTGGCCAGCGCCGCCTGGGCCGCCGGCGACGGTTCGTTGTCGTTGGCGATGTCGACCAGGGCCTGGTCGGCATCCGTCCCGGCGGCGTCCGCCGTGTCGCTCGACTGGTCGAGCGCCGGGGCGGGGGCCTCGGAAAACTCGTTGGCGGATTCGTCCTCGCTGGCCGGCTCCGTGCTCACCGGGGCCTCGCGGACGGTGGCGCCCTTGGGCCCCTGGGGCGGCTTCGCCCCGACCGGCATCCGGGTCAGCGCCAGGCCGTGCAGGCGGCCGGCCTGCGGGTGGTCGGCATAGCGGTCAAGCCAGGCGGAGAGTTCGTCGTAGCGGCTGCGGTAGTTCGGCGCGAGATAGCGCTGGGCCAGGACATGGCCCAGCAGGCGCCGGTCGGTCAGCCGGGTGATCGCCTTGTCGGCCTCGGGCCAGCGGCCCTCGTCCTGCAGGCGGAAGATCGACCGGTAGATCGCGGCATCGCCGTCGGAGAGCAGGCGGGGAAGCCCCGCCTCGCGCTCGAGCGCGCCCGGCACGATCGCAGCGGTCTGGGTCGTCTGCCGCTCGTCGGCCAGCGCCGGCGAAATGGCGAACGACAAAAGTAGCGCCGCGGCGACGTGACGTCGCGGTGTGTTAACCCAGTGCATGGAATCCCCAGCCCGGTGTACCCCCGAAAATCGCTGGTAACGGAGAATCGCCGGCTGGGTCAACCCTGGGATTGGCAACGAATCAATTAAATTAGAATTATTCTATTAACCGTTTGCTAACGTATTGGCGGGAAATGTGACTTTATTGCAACAAATCCAGGCGCTGCTTCACAGTTAAGAGATCACGCCAGACCTCGCGCTTGTAGGCAGGGGTACGGAGCAGGAACGCCGGATGCAGCAGCACCATCGCCGGGATCGGGCCGGAGAGGCCGGGCGAGGCGTATTCGAACCACCGCCCGCGCAGCTTCAAGACGCCGTCCGTGCGCCCCAGGAGCGTCCTTGTCGACGCGCCGCCGACGAGCACCAGCAGTTTCGGCGCGACCAGTTCGATGTGCCGCATGATGAAAGGCTGGCAGGCCGCCACTTCCGCATCGGTCGGCTTGCGGTTGCCCGGCGGCCGCCAGTAGACCTGATTGCTTATATAGAAGGTCTCGCGCGTGAGGCCGATGAAGCCCAGCATTTGATCCAAAAGCTGGCCGCTCACGCCGACGAAAGGCTTGCCCTGCCGGTCCTCGTCGGCGCCCGGCGCCTCGCCGACCAGCATGACCTTGGATTGCGGGTTGCCATCGCCAAACACCAGGTTCGTTGCAGTTTGTTTCAGGCCGCAGCCGTCGAAAGCGCGCAGCGCGTCCTCGAGTTCCGCCAGGGAGCGGGCGGCCTGGGCCAGGCGCTGGGCATCCTGGGCCGCCGGCAGGACGGGCGCCGCCGGCCGGGCCGGCGGACTGGCGCCCGGCGGTAGGATTGTTTGTGCCGCCGCGGTTCGGGCTGCTGTTGGGGCTGCGGTTCCCGAAACTGCTGCCGGTGCGGTTCCGGCGGCTGGTGCCGGTGCGGTGGTGGCGGTTGGTTTCGGGGCCAGCCAGTCGGCGGCGACCTCGCCGGTCGCCTCGTCGATCCCCATGTCGAGGTACCAGCGCAGTGCCGCCAGGTCAGGGTTGGTCGATACGGTCATGGCGCGACTATAGGTGATGGTCGCGGGCGCTCAAGCGCCGGTCGCCCGCGGCTATGCCGGCCGGCCTCTTCCTGCTTTAATCCCGGCCGCTTCGGATGGGTGAGAACCAAGGACAAGAAGACATGGCGCGCGACGTGATGGAATACGACGTGGTGATCGTCGGCGGCGGACCCTCGGGCCTGGCCGCGGCGATCCGGCTGAAGCAGCGCGCGGCCGAGGCGGGGACCGAGCTCGGGGTCTGCGTCATCGAGAAGGGCTCGGAGATCGGCGCCCACATATTAAGTGGCGCCGTGTTCGAGCCCCGGGCGCTCAACGAGCTGATCCCGGGCTGGAAGGAGAAGGGCGCCCCCCTCGATACGCCGGCCGGCGAGGACCGGTTCCTGTTCCTGACCGAGACGCGGGCGATCCGGATGCCGACCCCGCCGCAGATGCACAACCACGGCAACTACATCATCAGCCTCGGCAACCTCTGCCGCTGGCTGGGCCAGCAGGCCGAAGCCGCCGGCGTCGAAATCTACCCCGGCTTCGCCGCCGCCGAGGTGCTCTACGACGACAGCGGCCGGGTCGTCGGCGTGGCGACGGGCGATATGGGCATCGGCAAGGACGGCCAGCCCACGGGCAACCACCAGCCCGGCGTCGAGTTGCGCGCCAAGCAGACGATCTTCGCCGAGGGCTGCCGCGGCTCGCTGACCAAGACCCTGTTCGAGCGCTTCAACCTCCGGGACGGCGTCGACCCGCAGACCTTCGGCATCGGTATCAAGGAGATCTGGCAGGTCGATCCGGCCCAGCACAAGCCGGGCAGCATCACCCACACGATCGGCTGGCCGGTCGACACCAAGACCTATGGCGGCTCCTTCCTCTACCACCTGGCGCCGCAGGACGGCGTCTGCCAGGTCGCGGTCGGCTACGTCATCGGTCTCGACTACGAGAACCCGTATCTGAGCCCGTTCGAGGAGTTCCAGCGCTTCAAGACCCATCCGGCGATCCGGCCGGTGTTCGAGGGCGGCAAGCGCCTGGCCTATGGCGCCCGCGCCATCAACGAGGGCGGGTTCCAGTCGATCCCGAAGCTGACCTTCCCGGGCGGCATGCTCGTCGGCTGCACGGCGGGCTTCCTCAACGTGCCCAAGATCAAGGGCAGCCACACGGCGATGAAGTCCGGCATGGTCGCGGCCGACGCGGTGTTCGATGCGTTCGCAGCCGGAGGGGAGTCGGCCGAGATCACGACCTACCCGGAACGACTGAAGCAGTCCTGGCTGTGGGACGAACTCTACCGCGTGCGCAACATCCGCCCCGGATTCCACAAGGGCCTCTGGGGCGGCCTGGTGAACGCCGCGATCGACACCTATGTGTTCCGCGGCAAGGCGCCCTGGACGCTCCACCACAAGCCGGACCACGCGGCCTTGAAGCCGGCGGCCGAGTGCAAGCCGATCGCCTATCCCAAGCCGGACGGCAAGGTCAGCTTCGACCGCCTCTCCTCGGTGTTCATGTCGAACACCAACCACGAGGAGAACCAGCCGGCGCACCTGAAGATCAAGGACGACCGGCGCTGGGCCGACACGGTCAACGCCGTCTACGACTCGCCCGAGCAGCGCTACTGCCCGGCCGGCGTCTACGAGGTGGTGGTCGAGGAGGGGCAGAAGAAGCTGCAGATCAACGCGCAGAACTGCGTCCACTGCAAGACCTGCGACATCAAGGACCCCGCCCAGAACATCAACTGGACCGTGCCGGAAGGCGCGGGCGGGCCGAATTATCCGAATATGTAAGTCGCCCGCCCGTGATTGGCCTGCCCGTGCAGGTGGGCTACACTCTGCCGCAATGCACCTGACCCGCGGTTTTCACGAAGGAGCCGGCATGGCGTTTCGCCGCTGCCTGGGCACGGCCCTGGCCGTTATCCTGTTGGGATCCCCTGCCTTTGCCCCCGCGTTGGCCGACGCCCCCAAGGTGGCGCCGGACGCGGCCGAGAGCGGGGTCGGGGCCTACTTGGCCGGGCGCCATGCGATGGTCGAGAACGACCGTACGGCGGCGGCCGAGTTCCTGAAGCGCGCGCTGAAGGACGATCCGGACAACGAGCAGCTTCGCCGGCGTCTGTTCTGGGTGCTGCTGGCCGACGGCAAGGTCTCCGAGTCGCTTCCCTATGCCGACTCGGTGGGGCTCGAGGGCGGCGACGCGCCGGTCGCGGCGATCCTGTCGGCGGTCGAGAGCGTGCGCGCGAACAAGTGGGACGATGCCGAGCAGCGCCTGGCCAAGCTGCCGCGCACCAACGTCAACCGCTTCCTGGTGCCGCTGGTGCTGGGCTGGGTCCAGGCCGGCGCCGGCAAGACCGACGAGGCGCTGGCGACGCTGAAGGGCGTCGGCGACCAGGCCGGCAATGTCGTGCTGCGCGACCTGCATTCGGGACTGGTCGCCGAGCTGGCCGGGCGCATGGACGTGGCCGAGCAGTTCTACACCGCGACGATCCCCGGGCTGCAGCGCGTGCCCTTGCGGATGGTCGAGGCGGTCGGCGGATTCTACGAGCGCCGCGGCAAGCCCGAGTCCGCCAAGCCGCTCTATGCCGACTACGCCGAGGACAATCCCGAGAGCATGATCGGCGAGATTCTCCTGCAGCGCTCGAAGGAAGGCAAGAAGACGCCGCCGATCGTCGCCAATCCGCGCGAGGGCATGGCCGAGGCGCTGTTCCACTTCGCCAGCGCGCTGCAGCAGGAGCGCAGCGCCGACTTCGCCCTGGCGCTGACCCGGCTGGCGCTGCACCTGCGCCCGGACTTCCCGGCCGCGCAGATGCTGGTCGGCGGCATCCTGGAGCAGCAGCAGCGGTCGGAAGACGCCAACAAGGTCTACCAGGCGATCAAGCCGGACTCGTGGTTCTCGTGGTCGGCGCGCCTGCGCGTCGCCGCCAACCTGGAGCTGCTGGAGAAGCACGACGAGGCCGAGAAGCTGCTGCGCGCGATGGCCAAGGAGCGGCCCGAGCGCACCGACGCCCTGACCCAGCTCGGCGGCATGATCCGCGCGAAGGAGCGCTTCGCCGACGCCGTGGTGGTCTATGACGAGGCGATGGCGCGCGTCGCCAAGGTGGACCAGCGCCACTGGCCGCTGTTCTACGCCCGCGGCATCGCGCTCGAACGTTCCAAGCAGTGGCCACGCGCCGAGGCGGATTTCCTGCGCGCGCTGGAGCTGCAGCCCGACCAGCCCTACGTCCTGAACTATCTCGGCTACTCCTGGATCGACCAGGGCGTGAACCTGGACCGCGGCATGGAGATGATCCGCCGGGCGGTGGAGCAGCGGCCGAACGACGGCTACATCGTCGACAGCCTGGGCTGGGCGCATTACCGCCTGGGCAATTTCGAGAAGGCGGCCGAGCACCTGGAGCGCGCGGTCGAACTGCGGCCGCAGGACCCGACGATCAATGACCACCTGGGCGACGCCTACTGGAAGGTCGGGCGGCTGAACGAGGCGCGGTTCCAGTGGAAGCGCGCGCAGGGGCTGAAGCCCGACGCCGAGCTCGCCGAGCAGATCGAGAAGAAGCTCAAGGAAGGCATGAGCGCCGCGGCCCCGGGCAAGAGCGGCGGCTGACCCTTCTCCATGGCGTCGTCCAAGGACCGCAGCGGCATCGCCGCCGAACTGCCAACGGACTCGCGGCCCGGCAAGGCGCTGCCGGCGAAGATGCGCGCGGGCTATCGCGCCGCCGCGCCGGCCAAGATCAATCTCTACCTGCATGTCGTCGGCAAGCGCCCGGACGGGTATCACCTGCTCGACAGCCTGGTCGCCTTCGCCGACGTCCACGACACGGTGATCGCGCTGGAGAACGACACGCTCGACCTGCGCGTGTCGGGGCCGTTGAGCGACGGCTTGGCGGGCGAGGGCGACAATTTGGTGCTGCGCGCCGCCAGGCGCCTGGCCGAGGCGGCGGGCATCGTGCCGCGCGCGCGGCTCAAGCTGATCAAGCGCCTGCCGGTCGCCTCGGGCATCGGCGGCGGCTCGTCCGACGCGGCGGCGACCTTGCGCGCGCTGAGCGCGCTGTGGGACGTCAGGCCGTCGGCGGCGGAGCTGCACACGATCGCGCTCGGCCTCGGTGCCGACGTGCCGGTCTGCCTCGGCGGCCGCGCGGTGCACATGGCGGGCATCGGCGAGACCCTGATGGGCGCGCCGCGCCTGCCGCCAGCCGGGATCCTGCTGGTCAACCCGCGCAAGCCGCTGGCGACGCCGCCCGTGTTCAAGGCGCGGCAGGGGCCGTTCTCCGAGCCCGACCGTCTCGCCCAGGCGCCGCGCGACGCGGCCGAGCTGGCGCGGCTGCTCGAGACGCGGCGCAACGACCTGATGCCGCCGGCGACCCTGCTGATGCCCGAGATCGAGGCGATGCTGGGCGCGCTCGAGGCGACGGCGGGGTGCCTGCTCGCCCGCATGTCGGGCAGCGGCGCCACCTGCTTCGCCCTCTATCCGGACGCGGCCCAGGCGACCGCCGCGGCGACCCGCCTGATCAAGGCGCATCCCGGCTGGTGGGTGGCGCCGGGCCGCCTGGTCGACGACGTCGCCAAGGTCCAGCCCCAGGCCTGACCCGCCCTGCGCAAGGGCCTCCGCCGCAGTTGCCCGGCCGCCCCCCGGGCGCTAAGGTCCGCCGCGTTTGGGGCGTAGCCAAGTGGTAAGGCAGCGGATTTTGATTCCGCCATCCCCAGGTTCGAATCCTGGCGCCCCAGCCATCCAGTCTCCCCATTTCCGCATTTTTCAGGACACGGCACAAAAGGCCTCGTAACCGGGGGCCTTTCGCAACCTCCGCCACACCGGAGAAGGCCAACCGGCAGGCGTTATCGCGGACATGACCCGTTTCTCTCCGTTGCCTAGTTCCATGCTCCGGTTTGGGTGGGCAGATCCAGGGAGGGGAAGGCTCGGATCTCGCGAAGCGGTGCAAGATGATCCGCTTAAGGCCCGTCGAAATGGCCGAGCGGGTGATAGTTAGACAATGCCGAATTGCAAGTTCCCTGCTTCAGAATCGTGCCGGTTCGCTCGACAGAACGCCGCTTCCACGTCAGAGCCCCCTATCCGATCATCGTTCGTCTGAATATCTCCATCGATCTGGACCGCTTTCCACATGTCACTCTAACTTTCCACATGTCACTCTAAGGGGTCGCAATGGCAATT